>JABWCD010000011.1 GCA_013359265.1 Candidatus Hydrogenedentota bacterium | reverse complement strand
GGAAGGCGGGCGCCACACGCCGTTCTTCAACGGGTACCGGCCGCAGTTCTACTTCCGGACGACGGACGTGACGGGCAACATGACGCTGCCGGCGGGGGTCGAGATGGTGATGCCGGGCGACAACATCAAGATGACGGCAGAGTTGATCACGCCGATCGCCATGAACGAGAACCTGCGGTTCGCTGTGCGCGAAGGCGGCAGGACCGTCGGCGCCGGCGTCGTCACCAAAATTCTGGCGTAGTTTTACGGAGGGCGGGTTTTCCAACCCGCCCCTTTTGCGAATACGAGTGATTTGAATGGATGGCGGGTTGGAATATCCGCCCTCCCGACGGAGACGAACGATGGCGCAGAGCCAAAAGATACGAATCAAACTGAGAGCGTACGACAGCCGGCTGCTCGATCAATCCACACAGGAAATTGTGTCGGCGGCGCAGCGGACTGGAGCGACGATCAATGGCCCCGTGCCGTTGCCGACCGCGCTGTCGAAGTACACGGTGAACCGTTCGCCGCACATCGACAAAAAGTCGCGCGAGCAGTTTGAAACGCGCACGCACAAGCGCCTGTTGGACATCGTGAATCCGACGGCGCAGACCGTGGACGCGCTGATGCGCCTCGATTTGCCGGCGGGCGTCGACGTCGAGATCAAGCAGTAGAACGGCGCCGCCAAGGGACAACGAAACCATGCAGACCGGAATACTGGGAAAGAAGCTCGGCATGACCCGCGTCTTCACCGAAGACGGACGCTGGATTGACGTCACGCTCGTGGAAGCGGGCCCGTGCACGGTGGTGCAGCGTAAGACTGCCGACAAAGACGGGTACGACGCGATCCAACTTGGCTTTGGCGAGCGGAAAGCGAAGCAGACGACGAAGCCTGCCGCGGGCCATTTCAAGAAGGCCGGCGTCACGCCGAAGCAGTTTCTGCGCGAATACCGTGTGAAAGCCGACGACGCGCTCAAGGTCGGCGACGTGATCAAGGTGGAAATGTTCCAGGTCGGAGAACGCGTCGACGTGATCGGCACGTCGAAGGGCCGCGGCACCGCGGGCCTTCACAAGCGCCATCACTTCGGCGGCGGTCCCGGCACGCACGGATCGAACTTCCACCGCCGCGCGGGATCGATCGGTTCGAGCGCGGACCCCTCGAAGACGGTGCGCGGGTTGCGCATGGCGGGCCACATGGGCGACTGCCGCGTGACGATCCAGAACCTGGAAGTCATCAAGGTGGACGCCGAGAAGAACCTTATCGCCGTGCGCGGCTGCGTTCCCGGCGCGAACGGCGGCGTAGTCGAACTGACCAAGACCGTGAAAGGGAAGTAACCATGGCGTCGGCAAAACTCTATCGCAAGGACGGCAGCGAAGCCGGTTCCATTGAATTGAACGACGCAGTGTTTAACGTCGACGTGAACCCGACGATGGTGCACGACGTGGTAGTGGCGTTGCAGAACAACAAGCGCCAGGGCAACCACGAAACGAAGACGCGCACCGAAGTCAGCGGCGGCGGCAGAAAGCCGTACAAGCAAAAGGGCACGGGCAGCGCCCGGCACGGCAGCACGCGCGAGCCGATCATGCGCGGCGGCGGCGTTGTGTGGGGTCCCCACAAGCGCAGCTACCGGCAGGACGTTCCGGTGTCGTTCCGGCGCAAGGCGCTGGCCGGCGTGCTGAGCGATCGCGTGCGCAACGAACAGTTGTGCGTGCTGGAATCGCTCGAATACCAAGAGCCGAAGACGAAGCCTTTCGCGCAGTTGGTGAGCAAGCTTTCGCCGAATGGGCGCAAGACGCTTGTGGTTACGGCCACGACGGACAAGAACACGCTGCTGTCCGCGCGAAACGTGCCGCGCGTGCGCCTGATTACCGCGTCCGACGTGAACGCGCTCGACGTGCTCGGCGCGCAGCGGGTCGTCGTCCTCAAAGACGCGATCGCGAAACTCGAGGAGCGCCTCGCATGAAAGTAAATGCGTACTACATCGTCAAGAAGCCCGTCCTCACCGAGGAATCGACCATCTTGATGCATGCCAAGAACCAGTATGTGTTTCGCGTGGATCCGCGCGCGAACAAGAGCCAAATCCGCGACGCCGTTGAAGAGATGTTCAAGGTCAGGGTCGTCAAGGTCAACACAATGAACTACGACGGAAAAGTGGTGCGCCGGGGCCGTTCGCTCGGCCGGAAGCCGCGTTGGAAGAAGGCGGTGGTTACGCTCCAACAGGGCGAAACAATCGACTTGATGGGTTAACGCAGGCCGCACGGGAGTCCAGCACAACATGGGTATCAAGAAGTTCAAACCGGTGACATCGTCCCAGCGCGGGATGAGCGTTTCCGATTTTGCCGAGATCACGAAGGACACGCCGGAGAAGGGCCTGACGGTTGCCAAGCACCGCATCTCGGGCCGCAACAACATGGGCCGCGTTACGATGCGGCGCCGCGGCGGCGGACACAAGCGCCGTTACCGCATCATCGATTTTCAGCGCGCGAAGGACGGAATCCCCGCGAAGGTGTCCGCAATCGAATACGATCCGAACCGGTCCGCGCGCATCGCGTTGTTGACGTACGCGGACGGCGAGAAGACCTATATTCTAGCGCCGATCGGGCTGGAGGTGGGCATGACGCTCGCCAGCGGCCCTTCCGCGGAATACCAGGTGGGCAACTGTCTGCCGTTGGGTAACGTGCCGCTCGGCGCGTTCGTGCACAACGTCGAACTGACGCCCGGCAAGGGCGGCCAGATCGCACGGTCCGCGGGCAACGCGTGCCAGTTGCTCGCGAAGGAAGGCGAGTTCGCCGTGCTGCGTCTCCCTTCGGGCGAGATGCGCCGCGTATTCATCTCCTGCCGTGCGACGATCGGGCAGGTCGGGAACGAAGAACATGCGAATGTCATGCTCGGCAAGGCCGGCCGCACGCGTTGGCTGGGCCGCCGTCCGAAGGTGCGTGGCGTTGCGATGAACCCGGTGGACCACCCGCACGGCGGCGGCGAAGGCCGTACCTCGGGCGGACGCCACCCCTCGACGCCGTGGGGCATTTCGACGAAGGGCCACAAGACGCGCAAAGAAAAGAAACGCACGAACGTATTCATCATACGCCGGCGCAGCAAGTAACGAGGAGAGAGTACCGTGCCACGTTCCGTAAAGAAGGGTCCGTTCATCGACGGGCACCTCATGGAGAAAGTGGAGAAGCAGAACCGTACGGGCGACAAGCGTGTCATCCGTACGTGGTCGCGCCGGTCGACCATCACGCCGGACATGGTGGGACTGACGATTGCCGTGCACAACGGCAACAAGTTCCTTCCCGTGTTCGTGTCGGAAAACATGGTCGGCCACAAGCTGGGCGAGTTTTCGCCGACGCGCACGTTCAGGGGCCACTCCGGCACGAAGTCGGAAAAGCCCACGACGGCGCCCGCGGCCGGTGGGAAGTAGAGGGACGCCATGCCAGTTGCTATCGCAAAAGTACGCAGCCAGCGCGGATCGCCGCGAAAGATGCGCCTAATCGCGGACCTGATCCGCGGCAAGAAAGTTGCCGAAGCGCGCGACATTCTGCGTTTCACGGTCAAAGGCGGCTCGCCGCTGCTGTCCAAGCTGCTCGCGTCCGCAGTCGCGAACGCCGAGAGCGAAGCGGCCAAGACGCGCACGCGTATCAATACGGACGAATACGTCGTCTCGAAATTGTTGGTCGATAAGGGAATAACCATTCACCGGTATCAGCCGATGACGCGCGGCCGCGGCGGAAAAATCCGCAAGCGCACGCACAACGTCGTGCTGCAGATTTCGGGCGACTAAGGAACAAAGGAGACCATCGGTGGGCCAAAAGGTACATCCGCTCGGGTTCAGGCTCGGCGTGATCCGCACGTGGAGTTCGATCTGGTACGCGGGCAAGGAATACGTGCCGCTGCTCCACGAAGACTTGCGTTTGCGCGACTACGTGAAGAAGCGCCTGTACAACACCGGCGTGGCGCGCGTGGACATCGAGCGGGCGGGCCGCAAGGCGAAGGTGCACATTTACACGGCGCGCCCGGGCCTCGTTATCGGCCAGCGCGGTCAGGAAGTGGACAAGCTGCGCGCGGAACTCGAGAAGCTTACCGGCCGCGAGCTGCTGATAAACATCCACGAAGTCATGAGCCCGGAAATGAACGCGCAGCTCGTTGCCGAAGGCATCGCCTCGCAACTCGAGCGCCGCGTGTCGTTCCGCCGCGCGATGAAGAAGTCGATGCAGAGCACGATGCGCCTTGGCGCGCGCGGCATCCGCCTGCGCGTGGCGGGCCGGTTGAACGGCGCGGAAATCGCCCGCGTCGAGCAGTCCCGCGAAGGCAGTGTGCCACTGCACACCTTGCGCGCGGACGTCGATTACGGGTTCGCGACGGCATACACGACGTATGGCACGATTGGCGTGAAGTGTTGGATTTACCACGGCGACGTGGAGCCTGGCCAGATGGCGGCAAGCCCCGCCGAAGCGCGCGGCATCCAGGCGCGCCGCGACCATCGCGAGCACCGCGGCGACCGTCCCGAACGGGGCGAACGCGGTGGCCGCCGCCAGCAGGAAAAGGAGCAGTAACCCATGTTGATGCCAAAGCGAGTTAAACACCGCAAGGTGCAACGTGGCCGCCGCGCCGGCTCGACGAAGGGCGCTGCCAGTGTCGATTTCGGCGAATACGGATTGAAGGCGACGGAAGTCGGCTGGGTGACCTCGCGCGAGATCGAGGCCGCGCGCATCGCGCTCACGCGCCATGTCAAGCGCGGCGGAAAGCTGTGGATTCGCGTGTTCCCGGACAAACCGATCACGAAAAAGCCCGCTGAAACCCGCATGGGTAAAGGCAAGGGCGCGCCGGAAGAGTGGGTAGCGGTGGTGAAGCCCGGCCGCGTGATGTTCGAGCTTGAAGGCGTGACCGAAGACCTTGCGCGCGAAGCGATCCGGCTCGCGGGCCATAAGCTGTCGGTCGCCTCGAAGTTCGTAAAGAGAACATAGGACACATTGCCGTGAAAGCGAAAGACCTCAGGGAATTGGAACCCGGCGAACTCGACCTTCGGCTGAAGGAACGCGGGGACGCGTTGCGCAACTTCCGTCTCCAGATGGCGACGGCGTCGGTGGAGAATTCGCGCGCCGCGCGGAATGCCCGGCGGGAAGTGGCGCGCATCAAGACGATTATGCGGGAGCGGGAATTGGCCGCTCAGAAAAAGGCTAAGTAATCATGCAGGAACGTGGAGCGAGAAAAGAGCGCGTCGGCGTCGTGCGCAGCAACAAGATGACGAAGACGATCACGGTGGCCGTCGAGCGCACCGTGCAGCACCGGCTGTACAAGAAGGGCGTCAAGCAGACGAAAACCTTCAAGGCGCACGATGAAAAGGGCGAGTGCCAGATCGGCGACCTCGTCCGGATTCGCGAGACGCGCCCGCTCAGCAAGACGAAGCGGTGGCGCCTCGTCGAGATCGTGAAGCGCGCAGAGTAGCCGGCGGAAAGGCGAAGACCAATGATCCAGATTTATTCGAACCTCGACGTCGCCGACAACACGGGCGCGCGGCGTATTCGCGTGATCCAGGTGATGGGCGGCACCGAACGCCGCTACGCCCGGCTGGGCGACATCATCACGGCGTCCGTGAAAGACGCGTTGCCGAACACGAGCGTGAAGAAGGGCGACGTCGTGAAAGCGGTCGTGGTGCGCATGCGCCAGGACACGCAGCGGCCCGACGGCACGGTCATCCGGTTCGACTCGAACGCGGCCGTGTTGATCAACCCGAACATGGAACCGCGCGGCACCCGTATTTTCGGGCCGGTGCCCCGCGAACTGCGCGACCGAGGCTTCATGCGCATTATCTCTCTGGCGCCGGAAGTGGTGTAAAGGAACGAACGATGGATATCCGCAAGGGCGATACGGTGGTGGTGATCACCGGCAAATACAAAGGGCGCAAGGGCCGCGTGCTCCGCACGATGCCGGCCGAAGACCGGTTGATTGTCGAAGGCGTGAACATGATGAAACGCCACACGCGCCCCTCGAGCCGCAATCAGCAGGGCGGCATCGTCGAGCGCGAGCGCCCTATTCACGTGTCGAATGTGATGGCGTGGTGCGAGGCGGCCGGCAAAGCCTCGAAGATTATTCGGAAACGCCTCGAAGACGGCAGCCGCGTGCGCGTGTTCAAGGTGAACGGCGAGACGATTAGCGAGTAAGTCCGTTATACTAACAGGTTCGGTGCGATCCCGTGGCGGTTAATAAGCGGGACGCCTCGACAGAAGGACATGAGAACTGTGACCGCACGACTGAAAGAACGATACGACAAGCAGATTATTCCGGAATTGCGCAAGGAATTCGGCTACGACAACGTCATGCAGGTGCCGCGCGTCGAGAAGATCGTGATCAACATGGGTGTGGGCGACGGCCAGTCGGACCCGCGCATGATGGAGAACGCGGTCAACGAGCTGACGAACATTACCGGCCAGAAAGCGAGCATCCGCAAGGCGAAGAAGTCGATCTCGAACTTCAAGCTGCGCGAAGGCTCGAACATCGGCTGCATGGTCACGCTGCGCGGCCAGCGCATGTACGAGTTCATGGATCGTCTGTTCAATGTCGCCGTCCCGCGTATCCGCGACTTTCGCGGCATGTCGCCGAAGGGGTTCGATCAGTTCGGCAACTATACGCTGGGCCTGCGCGAACAGACCATCTTTCCGGAAGTGAACGTGGACGCGGTCACGCGCGTGCGCGGCATGAACATCACGTTCGTCGTGAAGAATGCGCGCACGGTTGACGAGAGCCGCGAGCTGTTGAAGAAATTTGGAATGCCGTTCAGGGCGCAATAGGCCCTGAAGCAAGGAGAATCCCGTGGCGAAGAAATCGCAGATACTCAGGAGCCAGCGCGCGCCGAAATTCAAGGTGCGCGGCTACCACCGCTGCAAGCTGTGCGGACGGCCCCGCAGCTACATGCGCAAGTTTGGCATGTGCCGCATTTGCTTCCGGAAGTTGGCGCTTGAGGGGCTGCTGCCCGGCGTGACGAAGTCAAGCTGGTAATCGAGACAAAGAGGAACTACGTCCCATGTCGATGAGCGATCCCGTTTCGGATTTGTTGAGCCGCGTGCGCAACGCCATGCAGGCGCGCCAGGAACGCGTTGACGTTCCGGGCTCGCGGTTGAAAGAACGAATCTGCGACGTGTTGAAGCAGGAAGGATTTATCGAGGGCTACAAGCTCGTCGAAGACGGCAAGCAGAACGTGTTGCAGGTGTCGTTGAAGTACCTAACGAACCGCCAGCCGGTGATCAGCGGCCTGCGCCGCGTGAGCAAGCCGAGCCTGCGCGTGTACGTCGGGTACGGCGACATCAGGCCCGTCCGCAGCGGCCTGGGTATTTCCGTGGTCAGTACGTCCAAAGGCGTGATGACGGGGAAGCAGGCCCGCGCGAGCAAGTTGGGCGGCGAAGTGCTGTGCGAGGTTTGGTAAGTCAGGCCTCAACGAAAGGGCAGTGAACCGTGTCGAGAATAGGAAAATTACCCGTACAGATTCCCAGCGGCGTGAAAGCCGAACTGAACGGGCAGAAACTGAAAGTAACGGGCCCGAAGGGCACGCTCGAACGCACTTTCCATCCGGATGTCACCATCACGATGGAAGACGGCCACATTGTGGTCGCGCGTCCGAGCGACGAACCGGCGCACCGCGCCCTGCACGGCCTGACCCGCGCCCTCATGCAAAACATGATGACGGGCGTTACTACCGGCTACAGCAAGGTGCTGAACATCGTCGGCGTCGGTTACCGCGCCGCGATGCAGGGCAAGTCGCTGCAGCTTTCGGTCGGGTACAGCCACCCCGTCATGGTCGAACCGCCCACAGGCATTACGTTCAGCGTGGACGGTACGCAGACCATCAAAGTGGAAGGCATCGACAAGGAACTTGTCGGCCAGATCGCCGCGGATATTCGCCGCTGGCGCCAGCCGGAGCCGTACAAAGGCAAGGGCATCAAGTACGATAACGAGACCATCCGCCGCAAAGAAGGCAAGGCGGGCGGTAAGTAACGAACGGAGAGCACGCAACCATGTCAGCGCTACCCGCAAAATTGAAGAGGCTGTCGCGCCGCAAGATGCACATTCGCAAGAGCATCTCCGGCACGGCCGAGCGCCCGCGCCTCACGGTGCGCCCGACGCTCAAGCATATTTACGCGCAGGTAATCGACGACGCGAGTGGAAAAACCGTCGCGTCCGCGTCCTCCGTGAAGTTGAAGATCACCGGCGGGAACATCGACGCGGCCAAGGCCGTGGGCAAGGCAATCGCGGAGAGCGCGAAGGCCGCGTCCGTCGGGCGCGTGTGTTTCGATCGCAATGGCAAGCTGTACCACGGGCGCGTCAAGGCCCTGGCCGACGCGGCCCGCGAAGCGGGATTGGATTTCTAGGTCAGGCGGAACGGGCACGGGTTCGATCAACGATTACGATGATGAGCACGAGGCACGGGCACGAAAAGGGAACAATGGATAGGATTTTGCGCATGAAGACGCTCCAAAATCCAAAATCCAAAATCCAAAATAGAATTTTGGCACTGGGAGATTGACGTTGAGCAATCCAGAAAGAAAGCGCGAAGGCCGGGGCGAGAAGCGCCCGCGCGCAGAGCAATCGGAATCGCAGTTCGTCGAGGCGGTCGTCAAGATTAACCGCGTCGCGAAGGTTGTGAAGGGCGGACGCAACTTCCGATTCAGCGCCATCGTTGTCGTGGGCGACGGCAGGGGCCGTGTCGGTGCGGCGATGGGCAAGGCCCGCGAAGTGCCGGACGCGATCCGCAAGGCCATCGACCGCGCGAAGCGCAACATGATTGCGATCCCGATCGTGAGCACGACGGTCCCGCACGAAGTGGTGGGCCGCTCGGGTTCCGCCCGCGTCATGCTGAAGCCCGCGTCGCTGGGCACCGGCGTTGTGGCCGGCGGTTCCGTGCGCGCCGTGCTCGAGAGCGCCGGCATCCAGAACGTATTGACCAAGTGCCTCGGTTCGCACAACGCCACCAACGTTGTGTGGGCGACCCTTGACGGCCTGAAGCAACTGAAGACGGCGGAGAACATCGCCAGCGAACGCAACCTGCCCGTGACGGCGGTGCTGTAATTCCGAAGGGTACAAAACCATGCCGATGGATTTGAGCAACATAACTGTCGCCGCCGGCGCACGGAAAAACCGCAAGCGCAAAGGGCGCGGCGTCGGTTCCGGCAACGGCAAAACCGCCGGCCGCGGACACAAGGGCCAGGGCGCGCGGTCCGGCTACTCGAAGAAGGCCGGCCATGAAGGCGGCCAGACCCCGCTTGCGCGCCGCCTGCCAAAGGTTGGCTTCTGGCACGAGAGCCGCTTTCCGATGGCGATCGTCAACCTCGACGACATCGAGAAGGCATTCAAGGCGGGCGACACCGTGAACGCGGAGTCGTTGACGAAGGCCAAGCTCATCGACCCACAGAAAGGCGGTGTGAAGGTCCTCGGCCGCGGCGAAATCACGAAGAAGTTTTCCGTTGCCGCGCACGCCATCAGCGAAGGCGCGCGCGCGAAGATCGAGGCCGCGGGCGGAACGGTCGAATTGATTGGCCCGAAAACGTACGGCCGCCCCAACAAACCCGTCAAGCGAGCGCGGGAGGACAACTAGGTGTCGAGCGCCACAGACGCATTCCGGAACGCGTTCCGAATTCCCGAGCTGAAGAGCCGAATCCTCTTCACGCTCGGCATGCTCGCCGTGTACCGTCTCGGGTCGCACATTCCGACCCCGGGCGTGAACGGGAAGGCACTCTCGGATTTGATGGCCGACGCGAGCAGCATGTTCGGGTTCTATGACATGTTCACCGGCGGAAACTTCCAGAACGCCACGATTTTTGCCCTCGGCATCATGCCGTATATCAGCGCATCGATCATCATCCAGCTTCTGGTCGTGGTGATCCCCTCGCTTGAGAAGTTGTCGAAGGAAGGCGCGGAAGGCCAAAAGAAGATCACCGAATACACGCGCTACGGCACGATTGCGCTGTGCATTATTCAGTCCATTGGCGTCGCCACGTTCCTGCGCGGCATGAACGCGCAATCCGAGGTGCCGATCGTCACAAGCACCGGTATCGGGTTCTACATCATCTGTATTGTCGCGTTTACAACCGGCACCGCGTTCATCATGTGGCTGGGCGAACAAATCAGCGAGTATGGCATCGGCAACGGCATGTCGCTCATTATTTTTGCCGGTATCGCCGCGAGCCTGCCGGCCGCCCTCATGGACCTAGCGACGCTGCTGCGCACGCGCCAGATTAGCTGGATCGCGGTGTTGTTCCTGTTTGCCGCCATGGTGGTTGTCGTCGCGGGCGTGATTCTTATCACGACGGCGCAGCGCCGCATTCCGGTGCAGTACCCGCGCCAGGTGAAGGGCCGCAAGATGACCGGCGGCGCGCGCACCTATCTGCCGCTGCGCGTCAACCAGGCGGGCGTGATACCGATTATTTTTGCGAGTTCCTTGCTGATGCTCCCCGGCATGCTGGGCAGCGCGCTGAACAGCCCCGCCATTGACCGGTTCTTCGAGACCTATTTCGCGTGGCACGGCTGGGCCTACAACATCACGTACGCGGTCCTCATCATGTTCTTCTGCTTCTTCTATACCGCCATTACCTTCAACCCGATCGAGATGGCCGAAAACATGAAGAAGTACGGAGGCGTGATCATGGGCGTGCGCCCGGGCAAGGCCACGGCGGAGTACCTGAACAAAGTCATGACCCGCGTGACGGTCGTAGGTGCGGTCTTCCTCGCCGGCATCGCATTGCTGCCGACCATCGTTCAGATGCAGGTTCCGATGCTCTCGTACAACACCGCAAGTTTCCTCGGCGGTACAAGTTTGTTGATTCTGGTGGGTGTGGCGCTGGACACGGTACGGCAGATCGAAACGCACCTGACCATGCGCAATTACGACGGGTTCCTGGGCGGTGGTGGACGTCGCGTGCGCGGGCGGCGCCTGTAACGCCGATCCAATGTGCCGTGCCATGAAGTGCGAGGGGCAGGGACTTGCGAATCGTTTTACTAGGCGGACCTGGGGCTGGAAAGGGTACCCAGGCCATGCGGCTTGCCGAGGCGTTCGGCATACCGCACATCTCGACGGGCGCGTATTTTCGCGACCAGCTTGAGAGAGAAACCGAGCTCGGGGAGCGCATCCGGGAGTATATGGACTCCGGATCGCTCGTCCCGGACGAATTGACGTGCGAAGTCGTCGAGTCGCGGCTGAAAGAGCCGGACTGCAAGAACGGCTACGTGCTGGACGGATTCCCGCGGTCCTTGCCGCAGGCGCGCATCCTGGATCGGATGCTGGCGGCGCGCGGCGACTCGCTCGACGTTGCGATTGATTTGGAAGTGCCCGACGAGGAGATCGTCGCGCGGCTTACAGCGCGAAGACTCTGTCCCGTTTGTGGTAAGATATTTAATTTGAAGTTTGACCCGCCGTCTTCGGACGGCAAGCGGTGTGACCGCACCGGGTGTTCCGGGCAATTGGTCACGCGTTCGGACGATACCGAGGAAACCGTGCGGGAGCGTATCCGCATTTACCATCGGACGACCGAGCCGATCGTCAAGTATTACAAAGAGCGCGGGCTCTTGCACGTCGTCGTTGAAGGCGCGCTGGGACCCGACCAAGTCTTTGCGAAAGTTGAAAACGTTGTACACCGTTTATGCCGCGCGTGACGCGATGATCGCGATCAAGTCGGAGAACGAAATCGCGATTATGCGCGAAGCGAACCAGATTGTCGCTGAAGTGCTGGTGACGCTGGCGGGCATGGTCGCGCCGGGAATCTCGACGGGCGCGCTCGACGAGGAAGCGGCACGGTTGATTCGCGCGTACGGCGCGAAGCCGTCGTTCCTCGGGTACCACGGGTATCCGAAGAATACGTGCATTTCCGTGGACGACCAAATCATCCACGGGATTCCGGGCAAGCGGAAGTTGCAGGACGGTCAGATCGTCAGCATCGACGTCGGTGTGAAACACCACGGCTACTTCGGCGACGCCGCGGTGACGGTGGCCTGTGGGACGATCGACACTATGCGACGGCGGCTGATGGACGCAACGGACCTTGCGTTATCGCGGGCCATTGCAGCGGCCAAGGACGGCAACTATCTGTCGGACATATCGCGCGCGGTACAGACCACGTGCGAAGCCGAAGGGTTCGCGGTTGTACGCAGTTTCGTCGGCCACGGCATCGGCACCTCGATGCACGAGGAGCCGCAGGTACCTAACTTTGTGACGAAAGAAAAGGGGCCGCGGCTTCGCGCGGGCATGGTGCTGGCCATCGAGCCGATGGTCAACGCGGGTACGCACGACGTGCGCGTGCTGAAGGACGGCTGGACCGCGGTCACCGCGGACGGCAAGCCGAGCGCGCACTTCGAGCACAGCGTAGTCGTTCGCGAGGCCGGAGGCGAGATACTCTCCGCCACGCCAAAGTTGGTGTGGGGACGCAAGACGAACTGAGATAGGAAGGGTAACCCCGAGCGGGGCCGCCCATACCAGATAGAAGGGTATGCAAAAAGAAGACGCAATCGAAGTGGAAGGCACGGTTGTAGAGCCGTTGCCGAACGCCATGTTTCGGGTCGAACTGAAAAACGGCCACAAGGTCCTGGCGCACATATCCGGGAAGATGCGCATGAATTTCATTCGCATATTGCCGGGCGATCGCGTGAAGGTAGAGATGTCGCCCTACGATTTGACGCGCGGGCGCATCACCTACCGCTATAAATAGGGATTTATTCCGGCGCGCGGCGCCGGACGACGGAGAGCATCATGAAAGTGCGTAGTTCGGTCAAAAAAATTTGCGAGAAGTGCAAGATCATTCGCCGGCACGGCCGCATCCGTGTGATCTGCGAGAACCCCCGGCACAAGCAGAAACAGGGCTAGGAGTCGTTCACCATGGCACGTGTAGCAGGCGTTGACTTACCCCGCGAGAAGCGCGTCGAGGTCGGTCTTCAATACATTTACGGAATCGGCCCCGCCCGGGCGAAGACCATCCTCGAAGAGACGGGCATCAGCCCCGATCGCCGCGTGAAGGACTTGTCCGACGAAGAGGCGAGCCGCCTTCAGACGACGATTGTGACCAAGTTCAACGTCGAAGGCGATCTGCGCCGCGAGACGCAGGGCAACATCAAGCGGTTGATGGACATCAACTGCTATCGCGGCAACCGCCACAAGCGCGGCCTGCCGGTCCGCGGCCAGCGCACGCACACGAACGCGCGCACTCGCAAAGGCCCCCGCGGCGCCACGATCAAGAAGAAAGCAACTACCTAATAGGAGTCACGGAAGGTGGCAAAAGAGAAACGCAAGGCGAAGGGCGGCAAAAAACGCCGCACGACATTGAACGTCACCACGGGTGTCGCGCACATCCAGGCGACGTTTAACAACACCATCGTCTCGATAACGGACAGCCAGGGCAACGTGATCTCCTGGTCGAGCGCCGGTCAAGTCGGGTTCGTCGGTTCGCGCAAGAGCACGGCGTTCGCTGCGCAGGTCGCCGCCGAAGCCGCCGCGCAGAAAGCGAAGGAAGCAGGCTTGCGCGAGGTGCGTATTCACGTCAACGGCCCCGGCGCCGGACGCGAATCCGCCATCCGCGCGATTCAGGCGGTGGGCCTTGACGTGTCGCTTATCCGCGACGTGACGAGCATTCCACACAACGGATGCCGGCCGCGCAAGCGCCGCCGTGTCTAGAACTTCCCAGGGCAGATTGACCGAGTTGCCCACTCGGGCGGGTTCAACCGCGCGGAAGGATTGGCCGCGCTACTGGGAGAAAGAGTCGAATGATTGATAAAGAGTTTGTTCTTCCCAAGTCGGTGAAGATTAGCGAAGGATCGACGGAGCAGTACGCCCGCTTCGTCGTGGAGCCGTTCGAACGCGGCTACGGCACCACCATGGGCAACGCGCTTCGCCGCGTCTTGCTCGCGTCGCTCGAAGGTTCCGCGGTCACGGCGATCAAGATCGAGGGAATTCACCACGAGTTCTCCGCGATCCCCGGCGTCAAGGAAGACGTGACGGACGTCGTGCTGAACTTCAAGCGCGCCCAACTCCGCCTCAACAGCGAGCAGGCCGAGATCATCACGTTCAAGCACAAGGGCGCCGGCCCGGTCACGGCGGAGATGGTGTTCAAGGGCACGAAGATCGACGTGCTCAACCCCGACCACGTGATCTACAACGCCACCTCGTCGTCGCACAACGTCGAGATGAAGGTGAAGGTCGCCAAGGGCCGCGGCTACATGACCGCCGAGCACTTCGAACTTGAGCACGCGGAAATCGGGACGATCTATCTCGACGCAAGCTTCTCGCCGGTCACGCGCGTGAACTTCCAGGTCGAGGACGCCCGCGTCGGCCAGACGACGGACTACGACCGCCTAATCATGGAAGTGTGGACCAACGGGTCGATTACGCCCGAGAAGGCGATGGAAGAAGCGGCGAACCTGCTGATCGACCACCTCAAGATTCTTGTGCATCAGCGCCGCGAAGAATCCGAGTCCGAGTCCGTCGCCGGCGCGGACGATCCGGAACTGGCGCGCCAGTTGGGCCGCTCCGTGGATGAACTTGAACTGAGCGTGCGCGCCGCAAATTGCCTGAAGGCGGCGAACATCCGCACAATCGGCGAACTCGTGTCGCGCTCGGAAGCGGAGATGCTCCAGTTTCATAACTTCGGCAAGAAAAGCCTCGACGAAATCAAGGCCCTGCTGGAAGCGATGGGCCTGTCCCTCGGTATGAACACCGGAATTCCGATGCCGGCGCTTGTTCCCAGCAGCTACGTCGCCGACGACGAGGACGAAAACGACGCGGAAGACGCCGCGGACGACGACGAAGACGAATAATAACGAACGCAGTCGCGTAAAGAGGTATAGACCCCATGAGGCACCGTAAAGCAGGCCGCGCGCTCGGCCGGAGCATGTCGCACCGCAAGGCCACGATGAAAAACCTTGCGATAGCGCTGTTCACACACAATGCCGTCAAGACGACCGTCGCCAAATCGAAAGAGCTGCGCATGTACGCCGAGCCGCTCATCACCCTGGCGCGGACGGACACCGTGGCCAACCGGCGCCTCGCCTTCGCCGAACTGCGCGACAACACCGTCGTGAAGAAACTCTTCACCGAGATCGCCCCGGCCTACGCCGAGCGCCCCGGTGGCTACACCCGCATCCTCAAGATGGGCCACCGCGTCGGCGACGGCACCCAAATGGCCCGCATCGAACTCGTCGGTCTCGGCGAATACAAGGCCGAAGACTAATCTGAACCTGCTTTAACAAGCTGCGGTTTTTGGCAGGCGCCCGGGGCCCCTACGGCCCCGGGCGCTGAAGTTTTTAGCCTCCGACCGGCGCTGATCCCTACGCGTCCAAATTGACCTAGACCCAGTTCATTTGCTATATTATGTCTCGCTAACACGAAAGCGTTCGCGCGGGTCAAAGACAGCCGGCGGCCCCAGGGCCTTAATATTCGCCTGCCGAGACCGTGGTACGAGCTTTATATCCAGTCGATATTTTGCCGTCCCGCACAGTCTCCATGACCGTGCGGGGCGTTTTCATTTTTGCCTGGAGAGGAGGTGAGTGAGCATTGGCAACGCAACAAAAGATTGATTCCATCGCGGAGTTGAAGGAACGGTTGCAGGGCCACCAGTTGGCCGTATTGACCAAGTATATCGGCATCAACGCGGGGCAGGTATCCACCCTGCGCAAGCAACTGCGCGACAAACAGGTCGAATACAAGGTGTATAAGAACACCCTCGCGAAGCGCGCGCTCGACGAACTCGAGTTGAGCGGCGCCGCGAAGTTCATGGACGGGCCGACCGCGTGGGCATTTTCGAACGACCCTGTGGCGCCGTCGAAGATTCTGAAGGACTTCGCCAAGGATGCGCCGCAGGTCGAAATGCTCGGCGGCATTCTCGATGGCAAGGTCATCACGAAGTCTCAGCTCGAAGCGCTGGCCAGTCTGCCTCCCCGCGAGGTATTGCTGGCGCAAATCATCGGTACGATTCAGGCGCCGATCCGCAATGCGGTCAGCGCGATCAACGCCGTACCCAACGGTCTGGTCAATGTGCTCGATCAGATTCGCAAGAAGAAAGAAGAAGCCGCCGCGGCCTAGTTGGCCCGCGCATTACTCTACGTAAGGGAGATTTGGTTCCATGTCGAAGGTACAGGAAATTGTCGATAAAGTCGCCGAGTTGTCGGTGCTCGAGTGCAGCGAATTGGTGAAGGCGCTCGAAGAGAAGTTCGGTGTGACGGCCGCGGCCCCCATGATGATGGGCGGCATGATGCCGATGGCCGGCGGCGCGGGCAGTGCCGAGGCTGCCGCGGAAGAAGCGCCCACGTCGTTTGACGTGATCCTCGCCGAGGTCGGCGCGAATAAGATCAACGTGATCAAGGAAGTCCGCGCGGTCACCGGCCTCGGCCTCAAGGAAGCCAAGGACCTCGTCGACGGTGCGCCGAAACCGATCAAGGAAGGCGTGTCCGACGAAGAAGCGAAGGACATCAAGGCGAAGGTCGAAGCGGCCGGCGCCAAGGTCGAAGTCAAGGGCAAGTAAGCTCGATTCGGGCTGCGTTGTTCGCGCGCTGGGTTTCGCAAGAGGCCCAGCGCGCATCGTTTTGAGAACCATAATTTTCAAGCGGCAAGTGATTGGATTCTCGTGCTTGTGCCCATGTCTCGTCATTGTACTTGTAGCTTGTCACTCGAACCTCGATAATCGATTACCAATGACGAAGCAGGAGCACGAAATGCGGTACACGCGTTCTTGAACGGCTCTAGTCATGGATGTCCCTGAATTAATGAATTAGTGCTGAATTCGTTTGCCCTGAATTTGCCTCTGAATTCCTTGACGACAAGTATTCTGTCTCAATTGCCGCGCGTGATCGAAAAACTCTGGACGATATACGAGACGGGGTCGTTCTCGCTGTCGATCCGAATCTGGTAGTTGCCCTTTTGAAATTTCTTTTTTTTAATCTTCCAGACGTATTCTCCGTCGTTTGGAATTGCATTGGCAACCAAGCGGACCCATTCGTCATTTTTCCAGAGGGAGATTTGCACGAGATCGCAATGGCAATTTTCGAGCGACTCACTTTGCCAGCGGATGGTTTGTGTCGAGCCGCGGGCCCACTTCTCATGACGATAGGGGGATACAACAGCAGCGTTGCACAGCGACTTACTCCCTGCCGCCACTAAGATTTCGGTGTCCGTTGGCGCGACCCAGGAGTTGGCCGCGGGGGTTAGCTCGCCAACCCTGGGATAATATGGTCCAGCGTCGCCACTTCGCCGGATTTCGACCACTTTGAATGGGGGATCAAGTAGAGGCGTGGCGTGCACGTATTTCCCTATAATATCGGGCACCTTTAGCCAGTCGGGGCCGTGCACGGAGAAGGTATACGAATTCTCGTTGTTCTCAATAGTCAGGGGGAGCAGATCGCCGATGAAAGGATAGAGCATGTCTATGAGATTGGCCGCATCAACACGCGTGCGCACGGTGTAGGTACCGGGCTCTGTGATTGTTCCTAACGGGATAAGGTTCTGCCTATACTCGCCGGCAGCCAGGTCGTCATACTGCATCGAACCGATAAGCTCATCATTAAGAAAATAGTCGAGGCGTTGTTGCTGGGGGGCAGTATCGGTAGGGAGATGTCCCTCGTTCCGAAGGTTTGCGTGCAGGACCAGGGACTCGCCAGTGCTCGGCTCAAGAGGCTCGACGGCAACCAAGCCAGCCGCGGGGTCGGGATATGCACCAGTAATGTGCCACAAGAATTCCACCGGCTCCGGTCGATCTTGCGTAGTTATCGACGCTGTGTACGTCCGCGGGCCCAGTACGATGACTTGCGAAAGACTGGGGGGTGTCGCGGAGGCCCCGGATTCGTCCGTCTCGGTATAGTCGATAACCGTGGTCGTGCACTCGATATCGCCGCATAAGGATACCTCGCGATGCGATATTTCCCAGACGGTTTGGCTATTTATCGGGACGCCAGTGATGACGAAGGTAGGCTCGGTAGTAATGAGCACATTGACGCTCGATTGTAGCCCCGGTTCGGAGAACTGAGCGGTGAATTCCTCGGCAAGAGCTAATTGGGATTTCATGGCGGCGACAACCACCACGAACCATACAACTGAGCGTAGTGGATTCGCGACGTTGATCATTGAGAATGGACTCTCTCGTGTACAGCTACTCAGCCCCGAGCAGACGTAACGGCTTTATAGTACACGTGGGTCGGAAAAAACGCAATAAGGGTGTTGCAGGATAGCCGCAGGGGCAATGGTCATCAATGCTATTGGCGATCTGGAAGAAACTGTCACGAAAATAAGCAAAGGTTACAGAAAGAGAAGCGACCACTGGGACACGGGCAGCACTGCGCGGCCTAGCTGCAACCAAAGGGTCAGACGGGAACGGGTATCGCAGAGCAGCAATCGGGTGTATCGGGTCTATCGGGTATGACGGGTCTGTCGGGCGGTTTACCTGATTATCGCTTGAGCACTCCGGTCACTGAACTTCTGCGAAAAGGTCGATAAAGTTGGCGGATAGACCATGTGTGCGTGAGAGAAATCCGAACTAGAATGGCGCCTTTCGCGGTGCAAACTCCGCTCGGTGTTGCTGGGCGAGATTTTTCCTGGCGTTTCTTCTTAAGATACAGGGCGTTTTTCATGCCGCGCTCGAATAGTACGAAGCGGGATACACTGACTTGGGTGCCGTGGTAGATGCGCTTGCCAAAGCGCGCGATGATACCCCAATCGATTTGTACGCCGAGGCCGGGTTCACTGGGTATTTGTATGGATCCGTCCGCGCCGGGTCTTGGGAGGTTGGCGATGTAGCGGCCCCAGCATTCAGGCCGCCAGTGGCCTTCGAAGCAGGAGCACGAGCACGAACGCACGTCCATTGCACTGTGCACTGATTTGGGGTGAAGCTCAGATTCAGGAGCACTCGTGCACGTATTTTTGATGGGTCTCGGCGGCCGATTGTACGAACGCTATTTCCCCGCGAACGTAATCCGCACAGTTGCCGGATCGTGAAGCGTAGTATTCAACCACAGTACACGGCCGTCCCATGCCATGTCGGTTGCGTTGACCGCCAATGCGCCCACGGATACGCGCAGAATTTCGCCAGGCGCATTCGACAGTTCGAATACGGGATTGACGCACACCGTCCGTGGTGCCAATTGAAACGAGATCTCGCGATCCTCGACGGTCAAGCGCAACGCGCGGCGCGCTTCACTGTACGACTCCACATCGAGGCGCGCACCCTTAACGCCGGTGATGTTTGGCGGTTGCGCGTAGCTGCGGGCCATATTGAGTACATCGCTGTCGTTTGCGTCCGTATAGGCGATTAGCCACGCCCAGGTTTGCACGCGCATCGCGCGCGATGTGCCCAGCGCGTCGATCATCTCGCCTCGCATTTCTGACAACGGCGCGGGCTGTTTCATCGCCCACGACATGAGGCTGTTGTGCGACGGACTGAGTGCAATCCGGTTGTCGATCGCCCCGCCCGTTGTCTTGCCGCGCGACAACGGCCAGTGACTCCCCCAGTACGCGGGCGTCGCCATTTCGACGCCTTCGAAAAACGGTGCGAAGTGCGTCAACTCCTCCGGCTTGAAAGCGTCGCGCGGATTGAAATAAACCGCCGTGTTCGCGTCGGCTGCGTGCAGCGGAGCTCGATACACCAGTGGCGGCGATACGGGCTGCGGGTCGGCGGATGCGTTCGGCGATTTCGGAAATACGACGCCGCCTTCATTCCCGTCGAGGTCTATCGTCTCTATCGTCGTACCCACCGGCAAAAACTCGAGCGGATACGCATCTTGCGGCGCAATGACGATGAACTCGCTCAGCTCGTATTTCGAATCCAGTGCGCTCTTCAACGCGAGCACGCGCATGCCGTAGCCGTCAGGATAGAAATAGAAATCCTCCTGCGCGGCATCGCCCCACACGTTGTAGACAAAATCCGTGCTTTGATATGTCCATCGCACATGCACGCGCGCCGGTGTCGATTCGACAATCTCCACGCGGCTATACCGCAGTTCCTTGTCCATCAACGGTTCGACACAGTCGACAAAGCCGCCGGGCAAAGGTCCTGTCTCTGCCCATTCGTAACTCAATCCCGTGCCCTGCGCGCTTGCCCAAAACGGCACATAACTCGCCCCGCGCCAAAATACGAAACGCCCACCGCCCGGCAGCGCCACGACTACGTCGTCGAGCGCTGCATCCCAACCTTCGTCATATGGAATCGTCGACAGCGCGTTCGTATTCAGATCGAGCACCGAAATCGGCTGGTCATACCGCAGCTTCAGTCTCATTGCACCGAAGTGCGGTAGTTGCGGCGGCTCGGCGATCAGCATTACCGGAATGTCTTTCGACCATTGCTGCGCGCCGGCGCTGTCCACCAGCGTTACATGCAACACACTCCGGTCTTTGTTCATCGGCGGCGGCGCCAGCGCGATGTGCGTTTCCCACGGCCCCGGCGCATCCGTGTGATTGAACGGACGGATCGGCTTTACCGTTTCCCGGTCCCCGCGCGACGATTTCAGCGTGCCCTCGCCCAACACTTCCGTCGCGTGCGAATACCACGCGCGCACCGTATAGGTCTGCTCGCCATCGCCATTCCAACTCGCGGCAACGCGCACGACCGCGCCGGAATTCGGACCAAGCACGAGCCATCCCTTCGGTGGCAGTATCGCACCCAGATCGATCGGGTTTGTTCGCGCATTGGCGGCCGGTTCCGCTACGCCTTCCACCTCGATTTCCGCCCGCTCGATCGCGGCAATCGCGATCGCCGCGCGTTTCCCGTTCTTCTCCTCGACAAGCACCGCCTTGTTCGCGTGCGCCGGCAGAGAAACCTCGACTGCGCCTTTCATCAACGCGTTCGAATCCAACGGAACGGACGCAATGCTGTCGTTGTTGACAAAGGCCTCGACGGCAAACGCGGAATCCACCGGCACATCGGGCACGACCGCCCGAACGACAGACGGCGCGCCCGGCTTATCCAACCCGAACGGCGGACGCCACGCGCTGGGCTTGATGTACATGAGGTCCGGTTTGGTTGCGTCGTCCGCCTGGGCGTGCGCGATGCACGCGGCGATGACGCAGCCAACTATGGGTCGCAGCGCGCGCATCATTCCGGCAGCGGTTTGCCTTTTGTTTCCGGTGCAAACCATATGGCGAGCATCCCCAGTACGTAAACGGACAAGATTACGGTCCCCATCTTTGTGTAGTCGCCGTCGAAGAACGCAATCAACTGGCTTGCCGTCAGGGCGCCAATCGCGGCGAATACACGTCCGGTGTTGAAGCACACGCCCTGACCGGTCGCGCGCATGCGCGTGGGGAACAGCTCGGGCAGAAAGAGCGGCAACCAACCGTAAAATGCCGCCGTCGTGAAGCCGGCCGCGAATATCGTGACCTTGAGCACCAGCCCGTATTCGAGATTGCCGCGGTACATGAACAACAACACGACAAACGAAGAAACGCACAGACCGAAATACGTCGGGCGCCGCCCCAATAGGCCGCCAACGAGCGGTCCTGTAAGGCAACCGGCGATCGCGCCGAGCGCCGCGAGCATCCCAACGTCCGCCTTCGCCGTAGGAAACGACTTTCCGACCCATTGGTCTATCCAAACTGGAATCCATTGCACCGTGCCCCACGTGCCGATTAGCGCGACCGAGGCAAACACAATGCCGAGCAGTGTGTATGCCAGATGGCCCGTCCCGAACACTTCGCGCAGCGGCGTCGTGTGCTGGTCCTTCACCGCTTCCTGCCAGCGTTTGGACTCCGGCACGAAGAGCCGAATGAAGAACACGAAGACGGCGGGTAGCACGCCCAGGAACCACATCCACCGCCACGATTCCGGTGTAACGGCGTGCACCTTGCTCACCATGCCGACAAGCAGGAACCCGAAGTTTGCCGCGGCGCCGATGATCCCCGCCATCAGCGGACGATACCGCGCGGGCCACACTTCCATAACGAGGGCGACGCCCAACGACCATTCGCCGCCCATGCCCAGTCCGCTGAGAAAGCGGACAATAACGAAGTGCCACGGCTCCTGTGCGAAGCCGCCAAGACCGGTCAAGACCGAGTACGCGAAAATGCTAATCGACATCGCCCGCACGCGCCCGACCTTGTCGCCCAGCCATCCGAATACCCAACCGCCCGCGGCCGCGCCAAGCAGGAAGGCCGCGGTCACGATCCCCATCCACTGGCCCACGAACGACTTTACGTCGACGCCTTCAGGGACCATACTCTGTAACGCCGGGCTCGCGACGATCGGAAAGATGCCCATCTCGTACCCGTCGAACATCCAGCCAAAGAACGCGGCCGCCAACACCGCATAGTGGCCCGATGTCACGCGATTGTGCGCGGTCGGTATGGTCGTTTCCCCTGGCATGAATTCCCCTTCCCCACGTGGGTGATTTCGTGCTTCGGCTCGCGGGGTGGGGCGCCGTCTAGGCTTACCCCACATCCCGGCTCGGACGGAGCCTCGCCCCACCCGTGCTGTACTTGTGCCCTGCTCGTGTCGTTTCAGTGGCTAAAACCGCGATGATGTCAGCTTCACGTCCGCGTGTTTCCACGCGGCCTTGAACTGCTTCTGCGTCGCGCGCGCTTCGGCGTTCTTGCCCTGATCGCGCAGGCTCTGCGCGAGGCCATACAGCGCCCAACCGTTCTTCGGGTAGTGTTTCAAGTCCTCCCGATACACCGCTTCGGCTTCCGCGGGGCGCTTTGCTTCGAGCAACGCCGCGCCGAGATACAGCCGCACCGGCAGGTGCCACGACGGCGGTTCTTCGTAGTTCAGCGCGTCTTCAAGCGGCATGGCTTTCTTAAAGCCTTCGATGGCCTCGTCGAGTTTGCCTTCGCACCGCGCAATCTCCGCGGCGAGCACCGTACTCGCAACCGTCAGCACCGCCTTCGCACTATTCAAATTGACCATCCGGTCATCCGGAGTCGCATCGCGAATCGCATCGAGCTGCGCAGCCTCGCCGCGCGCCGCATCGAACTGCTTCAAATTGGCGAACGACACGCCGCGCGCATAGTGCCACATTCCCGTCGAGTATGTAAGTTCCGTGGGCGGACGCGGCTCTTCGAGCATTTCGTTCCAGCGTCCGAACCGTACCAGCGCGAAGTACGGGGACGGCCATTGAAATTCGATCGGCGGCATTGCGACGACAAAATCGAGCGGCATCTCCTTTACCAGATCGCGGGCCGCACTCAGCGCCGCCTTGCTGCGCCCGCCGATCGACGCGCACGACCAGATGAAATGTATGTTGTGCGTAAAGTACATCCGGTACATCGCGCCGGGCTTGCGCCAATTCACGAACTCGCGGTCCACGTCCGCTGCCTTGATGTTTACTTTCACGCCATCCTCATAGCGTCCGACGCGAATGTACGTGTGCGCGGGCATATGGACCATGTGGCCCGCGCCGGGAATCAGCTTGCCCAAACGGTCCGCGTGCGGCTCCGCCTTCTCCGGATTCGGCGACGCCTCCGTCGAGTGGATGTAGTAGTGGATCGCTCCGATGTGTTTAGGATTTCGCTTTAGCACGGTTTCCAGCGTGCGCAGGATTTCCGGCGTGTCCACGTTCGGCGTGCCATCCTTCGCCCACAGTTGCCACGGATGCAGGTTCATGAGCGATTCGGCGTAGAGTGACAGCGCGTCGTCATCGTCCGGATATTTTTTCGCGAGCGCGCGCATGGCCTCCGCGTACGCCCTGTCGAGGTCGGCGCGTTTGGCGTCCGGATTGTCCGAATAGCGCACCGCCATCGCGGCGATGTAATCCTGCTCCGGTTGCGATGCCTTCAGGGCAAGTTCGAGCGCCTTACGGCTCGCCTCGAAACTTGCTTTCGCCGCTTCCGCGTCCATCGCCGCGTTGTAGTTCGGACCCTTCGCCGCGGCGATCCCCCAATACGCCATCGCGCAATTCGGGTCGTACTTCAGCGCCTCCTTAAACGCGAGGATCGCTTCGTCGTGATTAAACCCGTAGAGGAGCCGCAATCCTTGATCGAAGTATGCCTGCGCCCTTGGCGACGCCGCGGTGATTTCGTGATGATGGCTGCCGAGGTCCCTGTACAGCGGCACGTCCGTCGCACCCGCACCGCCTCCGCCGTGCCCGGCCATGGTTTCCGTTGAAAGTAACACGCATAGCGCCAAACCGAACGTCAGCCACTTTCGATTGATCATGGCCTTGCACTCCTCTTCGCCTGATCCACGCGAGACATGCGCACCCAATCACACCGTTCTGGGGACAGCCACGCGGAGTATAGCACGGATAGCGCGGTATTTCAGTCGCCGCATCGCGATCAGTGCGTCATGAAGAATGCGCATGCCGCGCACCCGTTCGTCATCGGTGATGGTCAGCGGCGGCAGAAACTGGATCGCGCGTTTGTCGTTCGCCGCATACACCGTGTAGATGCCGTGGTCGAATAGCGATTTCAGGGCGGACATGCTCGTCGCCTCGTCGTGAAAAACGAGCGCCATGAACAGGCCTTTCTGGCGGAAACTGTGCAGGTATCGCGGAAACTGCGTAACCAATTCCCGTAATGTTTGTGCGTAGAAATCGGCGACTTCATTCACACGATCGAGAAACGCCGGCGTATTTGTGATCTCCAATACCCGCAGCGCCACACTGCAGCCGAGATCGCTGCCCGCCGACTCGGTGTAATGGAAAAAGCCGCTATCGAGTGTGGGATCGAAACGCTCCGAGAAACACGCCGCGGCAATCGGATAGTAACCGCCGCTCGTGCCCTTGCCCGTGATGAGTGCGTCCGGTGCGACGCCCCAATGCTTGATCGCCCAGAGTTTTCCGGTACGGCCGAGGCCCGTCTGCGTTTCATCGATGATCAACACGGCGCCGTGTTTGTCGCACGCCGCGCGGATGCGCGCGAAATAATCGTCCGGCGGAATCAGCATTCCGAACGACGCAGGCATCGTCTCCAAAATGACGGCGGCGGTATGCGCGTCGATCTCACGCTCCATTGCCGCCGCGTCGCCGAACGGCACCTGCACGAATCCCGGCAGCTTCCCATGCACGGGATCGCGGAACCGCGCATCGCCCGCGGCAATCGCGTATGCGCTCGATCCGTGATATGCGCCATGCGCGGAAACGACCTTGGACCGCTGCGTATGGATCATCGCCAGGCGAATCGATGCGTCCACGGCGTCGCTCGCGCTCACGCACAACAGAACGCGCGGCAACGGCGCGGGCATTGTCGCCGCCAGCGCCTCCGCGAACCGTTCGCGGATCGCGTTGTGCGCGCACCAACTCCCGATGTCCATCGTCGCCATCGCGTCGCGCAAGGCCTTCGCCGTTTCCTCAGGCCGATGACCTAAGTTGAATACGCCGCCGTTGCAGTGGAAATTCATGAAGCGCCGGCCATCGAGGTCATGGAAATAGACGCCGTGCCGATCATCGGGCACTAGCGTCATGCCATAGCGTCGATATACGCGCACTTTGCCGGGTGAGACGTAGTCACGGTAGTCTTCGATTACCATATCTCTGATCCTGTTGCGCGCCTTCATGTTTCAGAAGCTTTCGAGAATACAGTCCCGACCGCGGAAATGACCGTGGCCATCTCGTCCGCGTTTATGCCCAGTGGTGGTAAAAACAGCAATGTATGAGGAGCGAGCAGCGCGGGACGGCAGAGCACTCCAGCTTCGAACAAGTTCCGTTGGACTGCGGATGCCGTGCGCGTATCTCGCAGTTCGACGGCAATGGCGAGTCCGACGCCTCGCACCGATCGGACCAGCGTACCGCTACGACGTTGAAGAGACGAGAGGGCAGCTCGGAATTCCGCACCACGCGTGTTTACATTGTCGAGCAGCCAGCCTTCTGTAAGCTCACTCAACGCCTTCGCCGCTGCAGAGCATCCGACTTCACCTCCACCAAACGTGGATATATGAACGAACGGGTTCTCGACATAAAACTCGTCCAATTCTTCTCTATGACATGTCGCGTACATGGGGTAGGCTCCCCCGCCCAGCGCATGCCCGACAACAAGAATGTCTGGTACGGCGCCTTGTTGCGCACAGGCGAGCACGCTGCCTGTACGGCCCAGGCCCGTTACGGATTCGTCGACGATCAGTAGCGCGCCTTTCTCGTGGCACAACTCGCGGACACTTTGCATATAGCCATCTGGTGAAACTACACAACCTGCCTCGATCGCGATTGGCTCCAACAATACGGCCGCAATATCGGTACGCCTTTCCAATTCATGCGCAATCGCATCCACGGGCCCATACGGAACGTGGACGAATCCGGATGAATTGGCAGGCAGACCCTTGGCAAGCGAGGAAGCACTGGCTGCGAGGGCGTTCCCGGTGCTTCCGTGATACGAACAATCAGCGCAAACGATCGCCGCTTTCCCGACGACGCCGCGCGCCAGCTTAATTGCACAATCGACGGATTCGCCTGCTGATGCGTTGAATACGCAGCGGACGCACTCCGGTATTGATTCAAGAGTGCGCGTAAGGTGCCGCAATCGCTCGTCTGTCCACCCGATATGCCGATAGGTTTCCATCTGGTACGGAAAGATACTGCTGCACGCAAGCGAGATCTCCAGACTAAGTGCGTGCGCGAGCTTCGCGCGTGCTTCACTGATCAGGTGGTGGTTTCCAAGATCGTACTCATCTATAGACTCGCGCAGCGTGTGCACTATCTTCGGATGCCGGTGCCCTAAACTGAACACACCCGTTCCCGTTTCGCAGTCGATCCACGAGCGCCCGGTGTCGTCGTAGAGGCGGACGCCTTCGGCGTGGGTGATGCGGATGGGGCCGCCGATGGCGTCAAGGTGACGGGCCATGGGATTGATGAGCGTTGCACGCGTTGGGGCGGTCATCGCTTTCTCGATCGCGGCGTGTTCGACCACGGAAAGTGCCGTTCAATGCGTTCCGGGAGAATGTAGTCGTAGGGTTGCCGCATGAGTCCCGATTTGATCAAGCGATCCATGCGCTTCAACGCGAGAAAGATTACAAAGATCGCCGCATCCTGCCGGTAATACCGAAAAACGTCGGCGACCGTCAGCGGATTGATCTTGAGTGACGCCGGTTTTTTGGCAAAGAACGCATTTGCGACGTCCACCATCGCGGGCACGAGGTCTTCGCGGCCTTCCTTGATGCAATTGCCGATGACGTCCATCACGCAAGTGCGCGGCTCGTAATAGCGGCTCACTACTCCCTCCGCCATAAATTTTCGTACGGGCCACCGCAGCAATATGGGGCAACCGCGGATGAAAGCCTGAGTATTGAGCTGCTCGACGCCCCCGGATCGCAGTAACGGCGTCGTGATGTCGATGTACGTCAACGGAGTGTCGCACGTGATTGTTGGTTTCGCGTCGTCCGAAATAACGGCCCAGTTAGACAGTTGGAGGTCAATGGCCAGTTCGTTGCCGTCCGCGCTCGTCCGGTTGAACTCCCATACCTTCTCGACCTGCCGCAGGACGGACTCAAACAGTGCGAGGCAGGCGTCGTCCGGCGCCCAGTTCAGAATCGCGCTCCCGATATGGTTTGATGGCAGCGCCCGTTGCGCGGCGTAGAACACGACGAGACCGTCCCGCACGGGCACGTTGAAGTACACCGTTTCCTGCACGTCAATACCGGCGCGCTGCCGGATGAGTTCGACGTAATGCGCGGTCAGCGCCGCGTGCGCATCCGCCGCGTCCTCCGTCGCAAACACCGGCAGCCGCTTGAAGACCCATCCCGATGCCTCGGGCACGGAATCGAATGTGAGCACCGCGCTGATCTCGCCAAACCCCAGCACCCGCGCCGGCGTGCGCGACCGCTCCGGGCGGGCCGAATCCAGTCCCTGCTCAATCTCGCGGAACAGCGCGGTGTCAAAGCTAACCTCGCGCGACGCGCCGTTCTGCAAGATCGCGTTCATGCCGCCATCACAGATTCGTGTCGAACCACACTGCCATTTTCTCGACCTCCTCCGGCAACGTCAGCCAAGGGTGGCCGCCGCCCGGCTTCACGATCAGTTCGGCATTGCCACCCACCGCTTTCACCGCATCGATAAACACCTGCGACTGCTGCAGCGGCACCATCGGGTCCGCGTCGCCGTGTATCAGCAGGTACGGTGGCAGCGGTCCCGCGGCGATGCGGTGGCGCGGCGACAACTCCTTCGCGCGCGCGTCGATGTCTTCCTGCGTGCGCGATCCGACGCCGCCAGCAAAAAGGAGCTTTCCGATCATTCCCTCATAGTCTGGCTTCTTCCCGTCCCAATCCATCAAATCGGTGGGCGGGAAGAACACCGACACGGCTTTCACGCGCGAATCTACGCGCTCGTACTCCTTCTTCGATTCGGGATTTGCTTCCACCGGAGTCACGCTCGCCAGGAGCGACAGGTGCCCGCCAGCGGACGCGCCCATGAGGCCGAGCCGGTTCGGGTCCACGCCGTACTCCGCCGCGTGCGCCTTCACCCAGCGAATCGCTGTCTTTGTGTTCGCCAGCAACTCCGTACCGTCATATTTCGTCACCGACCCCGGCCGCATGCCGAACACGACGTAGCCGTGTTTCGTGAAAATATTGAATACCTGCGCGCGCTCGTGATCGCGCATCTTTCCCCGGTCCGAATGCCAGGCACCGCACACGATGTCGATAATGCCGAGCCCGTTTGCTTTCTCTTTCGGCTTGAAGATGTCCGCGAGCAGGCCCGTGCCGTGTATCTCTTCGTACACAACGTTTTGCTGTTGCTCGTACGGCAGGTTTTCTTCCTGCGCCAATGCGGTCAACGCCACGCACAGCGCCGCGCCCACGATTCCTATTCTGCGTATCATGTCATGACTCCCGTACACGTCCCTTACTCCCATTTCACGCCCTGATCGATCCACGCCTTCAACGTCTCGACTTCGGCCGCGCTCAGCGCATCTCCTTTCGGCGGCATCTTCTTCACGCTCGGGTCCTGCGCCACGCGCAGCACCAGGCTGCTGCCCGCGCCGTTGCCCTCGATAATCCGCGCACCGTGCCGTCCCGGCATCAATGCGTTCTCTCGCGTATCCAGATTGAATCCGCCCTTGCTGCCGCCGCCGAGATGGCAGTCCTTACAGTGTTTGTCGAGAATCGGTTTCACGTCCGCGGCAAACGACACCGATGCCGCGGGCGCGCTTGCCATTTCGCCGCCGCCCCCCGCGCCTGCCGCGCCCGCTACGGCCGGCTGTGCCGGGGGCTGCGCGCCGCAGCCGGACAAAAGGAGTAGCGCAATGACACACGAAACAATTCCCGCCCACTTCAACGACGACATACCGAATCCTCCAGTTACGCGATTGATTATTGCGGAGCAGTCTCCGACTCTCTAAACAGATGCCCGTACACCAGCGGCTTTCCTTCGGCCCACGGCTTGTACTCGTTGCAGAACTGAACACGCTCGCCCAACGGCGGGTGCGTGCTGCGCCACAACTTGATCAACGGGTGCGGATACGGATACCCGAGATTCTCCTGAAACAATTTCACAAACGCGGACGCCGCCGCGTGGTTGTCCTGTGTCAGCTCCAAACCGAACCGGTCCGCCTCATGTTCGTTATACCGGGAATACGCGTTACTCGCAGGGGTGAGCACAAACATGGTCGCGCTCAGCAACACCATGATTAACGGATACGACGCCACATCCGAGAGCCGATCGAAACCGATTCGACTGCCGTACCGCGCGATCACCCAGCCTGACGCCCTGTGAATGACATACAGCCCGATTAGCATAAGAGTTCCCATAAACGCGATCGCGAAATACGCGTGGTACAGCACGTAATGCCCCATCTCGTGCGCCATGACATACAGCAGTTGGTCCTCAGACAATCCCTTAATTGTCGTGTCCCAAAGCACGATGCGGCCCGTATTGAAAATCCCCGTCACATATGCGTTGATCGCTTTCGTGTCCTCGCTCTTGTTCACCTCGAACACGTCGCTGCCTTCGATGCCCGCGCGGTCCGCGAGCGCCAGAATCTTCTGCTCGAGCGCCTTGTCTTTCATCGACCCGAAATCGTTGAACATCGGATCGATGGCGATCGGTTTCACGAAAAACACGATCGCGAAAAACACATACATCAACAATCCGGTGTACAGCCACCACCGCTTCGGCGACTTCTTCAGCAGCAGGTACGGCACCCAAAGAAACAGCGCAGTGACGACCATCTCGATAGCGAGCGCAATCAACGTGTCCTGCGCCCACTTGCCGAGGGTCTGGTTCGACAACCCGTACGCGTGCATACGGACGTATTGCGCGTAATAATCCAACGGCAGGTTTGCCGCGAATGTGAGCAGCGTGTATACCGCCGCAAAGATCGCAATGGTAAAGAACCAATACCGCCCCGCCCACGCGGCGAATCTGCGCATCCGCGCCGAAAACCCGGTAAACAGGATGATCGCGGGGACCAGCAGGTCCCAGACCTCCCGGATGGCCCACAGCACATTGCCGGACCTGTAGAACTGCACCGCCTTCTCGCTGGGTGGGGGGAGAACAACCGGGCCCTTCTCGGCGTTGGAGGCTGTGGTGTGCGAAGGGGATGGTTCCTGGGCGAAGGAGTGCCCTGCGCCAAATGCGAAAACTGCCAACAGGCAACACGCGGCCCACCGCTGCATACGGGGTCTCCTTCCGAACACCACAGCCCCCACTAAACTAACGGAATCCCGCCCCCAGGTAAAGGCACGCGCCGCCCGCCTTGTTCGGCATGCGGCTATATGAGACAATCTTTGACTTGTTCCCAATCAAACCCGCCACAAGGAGATCCCAGTGAATACTCGCCATGCCCTTCGCCTGTTGCTCGCAGCCGCGCTCGTCGCGCTCCCGCTGCGCGCCGTTTTCGCGGAGGACGCCGATCCGAAGAAAGACTCCGCCCCCGCCGCCGAGGAAAAGCCGGCTGCCGCCGCGGGCGACGCCAAGTCCGATGCTCCCGCCATCAAGCTCGAAACGGACGAGGACAAGTTCTCGTACCTCGTCGGCGCGGATATCGGCACGAACTTCAAGCGCAACGGAATCACGATTACCCGTGAACAGTTCCTCGCGGGGTTTAACGACATCACGCAGGGCAAGCCCTCGGCCATGACCGACGAGGAAGTGAACGGCGTATTGCAGACGCTCCGCAAGAAGCTGTCCGAAGCGCAGAGCAAAGAAGGCGCAACCCCGCTTGCGGGCGACGACGCATTCATCAAGCAACTTTCTTACGTACTCGGTGCGGATATCGGCACCGATCTGAAGCGTTCGCAGCTCGAGGTGAAAAACGAACCGTTCGTTCATGCGATCGAAGACGTCATCAATGACCGCAAGATGGCGATGACGCAGGACGAAATGAAGGTCGTGCTTGACGGCTTCCGCCAGAAGCAAATGGAGAAAATGAAAGCCGTCGCCGACAAGAACCTTGCCGAAGGCGAGGCGTTCCTCATAGCGAACGCCAAGAAACCCGGCGTGAAGAGCACGGCAAGCGGACTGCAATACCTCGTGGTCACCGAAGGGAAAGGCGAAATGCCGAAGGCGACGGACACCGTCAAGACGCACTACCGCGGCACGCTCATCGACGGCACGGAATTCGACAGCTCCTACGCGCGCAACGAACCGACCGAATTCCCCGTGAACCAGGTCATCAAGGGGTGGACCGAGGCGCTCCAGCTTATGCACGTAGGAGACAAGTGGAAGTTGTTTATCCCCGCGAACCTCGCGTATGGCGAGCGCGGCGCGGGCGCGGACATTGGCCCGAACTCGACGCTCATCTTCGACATTGAACTGCTCGAAGTCATTAAGGCGAAGGAAGAGCCCGCGAGCGACGGCACCATCTCGCTCGATGCGGGTACCGGCTCGAAGCCCGCGAAGTAGCGTCGATTCAGATGTACTCTTGCGGCGCGCCGGAAACACACGGCGCGCCGCCTTCGTTTAATCCTAAGTATGGCAGTCGAACGGGACTGACACCGTCTTTCGCGACGAGACTGACACCGTCTTTCGCGACGGGACTGACACCGTCTTTCGCGACGGGACTGACACCGTCTTTCGCGTAGGCTTTGCGAAGCGAAACACGGTGTCTGTCCCTCGCCCCGATGCTGACAGTCGCGTTTCTCGCCCGCATTTCTCACCGCCCCCGCACTCCAAGGCGTCGCGCGCAAACGCGAACTCGCGCGAACACAATTCGCGCCACTCTCGTGCTATCATCGCCCCAGGTGCATTCAGAGAGGTTCGAATCATGTATCTCCGTATTGTTGCCGTTTCGATCGTCATGCTCACTATTACCACGGTTCCGCAACTTGCCATCGCCCAACCTATCGCCGATTCGGTCTACCTCCAGGAAGTCGGCTCAACGATTCCCTCTAAGACCCCGCTTGTTTCCGTCGCGTCGGCACGGGGAAAAACGTACGCCGCCGGCCAGAGCGCGCTGTACATCGTCGAGGGAGACGCGCTAGCGCAGATTGATGCGCCCACGGCGCCGCTCATGCGGCTTGAATCGTTTAACGATACGCTGTTCGCCATTACGGGTACGGGCCTGTACAAACTCGACGGAACGGTGTGGAAGCAGATTGCGCCCGGCGTATTCGTGGATATGTGTCTGCATCTCGATGCAATACACGCGGCAACTTCGGATGAGCTCTTCAAGCTCGATGGCGACACGCTGACGCCCGTGCCCGGCAGCAATACGCGCCAACCCGTCCAGGCCATCGCGTCATACAGCGGTACGCTGTACGTGCTGCATCCGGGCGGCATTGCGATCCTGGACAGCGCGCGCGGCGGTTACGACCGCGACGATAACGTCTTCGACTGGGGCGAGCCGCTCCCGCGCACCACGCGCGATTTGCTCGCGATGGGCAGCAGACTATACGTCGCCACGGATCAGGGACTCGGCCTGCTGCGCGGGATGGCGCTCACCGCGATCCGCGGTGAGGACGGCCTGCCATATGAAGATGCCGTTTGCCTCCGCGAAGGGTTCGGCGGCGATCTCTGGATCGGCACGACGCGTGGCGCAATTCGCAGGACCGGAAACGAATACCACTACTTTAACGCCGGCCGCTGGTTGCCCAACGAAAAAGTAAACGATATCGCCGTGGACAATAGTGTTGCCTACATCGCCACCGACGGCGGCCTCGGCATTGTTCGCTACGAGCCGTTCACGTTGCAGAAGAAGGCCGCGTATTACGAGCGATGGCTCGACGAGTGGGGCCAGAAGCGGCTTGGGTTCACCCACAAACTCGAATGGAACGCCCAGGATAACCAATGGGTACGCGAAGTCAGCGACAACGACGTCGGCTGGAGCACGCACTACCTCGCGGCCATGTGTTTCAAGTACGCGGTCACCAAAGAACAGCACGCGCGCGACGAAGCCGTAGATTTCCTCAAGTCCGTCTTGTGGAGCGAAGAAATCTCAGGTATCCCCGGCTTCCCAGCGCGATCCGTCTGGGCCGTCGGCGAACGCGGACATCAGGCGCAGCACGGTTCCGGCGGCCTGCCCGCCGAATGGCACGACACGCCCGATGGCAAATGGCAATGGAAAGGCGACACCTCGAGCGACGAGACTGACGCGCATTTCTACGCGGTACCCATCTTTATCGAACTTGTCGCGAACGAGAAGGAAAAAGCGCGGTCTATCGAACACCTGCGCCGCATCGCCGCGCACATCGTCGACCACGGCTGGACCTTGCACGACGTCGACGGCAAACCCACGCGCTGGGCGCGCTGGGACCCGGAGTACCTGCACACGAAGCTTGGCTTCTACGCGCAGGGGCTGAACGGCCTCGAATCGCTCGCCTACATGCAAACTACGTACGCGCTGACGAAGGACACGAAGTTCAGCGACGCATACAAGGCGCTGCTGGACCTCGGGTACCACAACGCCGTCCTGCGTACGAAGCTCACGTTCCCGCCGGGGTTCATCTTCCACTCCGACGATCGCCTTGCGTTCTACGCATACTACTCGATGCTGAAATACGAAACCGATCCCACGATGCGCTCCATCTATCTGCGCAGTCTCGAACGCAGTTGGGAAGTCGAGCGCATCGAACACAATCCCTGGTTCAACTTTATCTACGGCGCGCTCACGGGCAATGACTGTGAAGCGGCGCAGGCCGTCACGCATCTGCGCGAATGGCCGCTCGATATGGTCGACTACAGCTACCGCAATTCGCACCGCGCCGATCTGCAGACGCCGAAGGGCTACGTGCCCTATAGCGGCGGCACGCGATCCTTGTCGCCGCGCGAACGCGGCCCGATGCGTTGGTCAGATAATGGCATGCAACTCGATGGCGGCGGTGGCGGCATGCAGGTCGTCGATCCCTCGGGCTGGCTCGACGCCTACTGGATGGGCCGCTACTACGGTTATATCCTCCCGCCCGACGCCAAAGACCAAGACCTGATTAGCGTGCCACAGCGCAACGAACGCCACGGCGCCGCGCCCTACGACGGCCCTCGACGGCCGCCGCTAAAGGACGAGATATAAGCCCGTGAACCGGAATCGGTGGACACTCGCCTCGTGTCTGTCATATGGCTCGCGTAGGTCCTATACGACCTATGTTGCGCGTTCATGATCGACAACCCAGATCTCGACGCTGGCTACCGCGCATTCCACGCGCCGCGTTACGCGTATCTCCTGCGCCTGTTGGAATCAATCGGCGCAACCGAGCAAAACCGCATTCTCGATATCGGCCCGTCCCACTTCACCGAACTCGTGCGGGATCGGATCAAGGCGCGCGTCGATACGCTCGGCTTCGGCGAAGACAGCGTGGGGGAGCGCGGTAACCACTATGAATTCGATCTCAACCGCGCACAGGATCGCGCCGCATGGCGAAGCGATCTTCCACGATACGATGTCATCATAATGGCCGAAGTGCTCGAACACCTCTATGTCGCGCCGCAGCTTTCGCTCGGCTACGTCGCGTCGCTGCTATCTCCCGGAGGTAGATTGATCCTCCAAACGCCCAATGCCGCATCGCTCACGAAGCGGATCAAATTGCTGATCGGTCGAAACCCGTACGAAATGATTCGCCCCGACCCGCGCAATCCCGGACACTATCGCGAATATACGGCGAAAGAATTGCACGCGTTGGCGGAAGAGCTTGAGTTGAAGGTAGATCGATGCGAGACGGCCTTCTACTTCGATGCCCGCATCATCCATGACGCACAAGGCGCGAAAGTGGGCAGGCGTGGGTTCGGCGGCCTGCGCAACACCATCTACAAATACCTTCCCGGCCCGCTGCGCGAGGGAATCACAATGATTCTGCGCAATCCCGGATAAGGACCTCTCCAGGTCCGCGAGCGCCGCAATCGTGACGCTGCGAATGCGCCTGCCTTCGCCGCCTGCAAGTTGTTTGGGTCCGTCAGTACTTTTGTACAGCGTGCGTGCCTGAAACTCGCTCTACGGCGCCAATCAGAACAGTTCCGGTGTTTGTGTCGGGTCGACGTGCTCGTCGCCCTTCTTGATTTCGGACAATTCCGGTTTGCGCGGTTTGATGTACGGGCCGGTCACCATTTCTTTGTAACCCATACCTGGGCCGACCATCGGGTAGACGTGCGCATTCTGATCGATCATGACTTCGAGAAACGCCGGGCCCTTATGCTTCACGAAACGTTCGAGCGTTTCCTTCACCTTCGACTTGTCGCTCAACCGCTCGGCAAACTCGAACCCGTCCGCCTGCGCGCACTTCACGAAATCCTTCTTGTGCAGCGATTTGTCGCTGCCAGAGAACCTGTTCTCGTAATACGTCTGCTGCCACTGCCGCACCATCCCGTCGCCAAGATTGTTCAACAGCAGCACCTTCACCGGACAATCGTAGGTTGTTGCCGTCTCGAGTTCGCCCAGGTTCATACGCAGGCTTCCGTCACCGTCGACATCGATGACGATGCGGTCCGGTTTGGCGAATTGCGCGCCGATGGCCGCGGGCAAACCAAACCCCATCGTGCCCATGCTTCCCGAAGTGAGCCACGACCGCGGCTCGTGGAAATCGAAGAACTGCGCCGCCCACATCTGGTGCTGGCCAACGCCCGTCGAGACAATCGCGTTGCCCTTCGTGATCGAATTCAACACCTCGATCACGTACTGTGGCTGAATAAGGTCGGTCTCTTTCTTGTAGCTCATCGCGTGCGCCGCCTTCAATGCGTGCACGTGCGCGATCCACTTCGAATAGTCCTTGCGGAACTTCAGTTTCTTCCCCGCTTCGGACAGGTCGCGCAGCGTCACGCCCGCGTCGCCCGCGTGGCTCCACGTGAACGCCTTCACCTTGCCGAGTTCGGCGGCGTCCACGTCGATGTGGGCGATATACCGCGCTTTCGGCGCGAATTCCTTCACCTTGCCCGCCACGCGATCGTCGAACCGCGACCCGACGGCGACGATCATGTCGCAATCTTCGACCGCATAGTTCGCGTACGCCGCGCCGTGCATGCCGAGCATGTGTAGCGACAGTTCGTTCGTCGTGTCCACCGAGCCGAGGCCCATCAGCGTCGTCACGACGGGAATCTGGAACTCGTTCGCAAAGGCGCGCAGTTCGTTCGCGGCATTGCTGTTGATGACGCCGCCACCCGCGTAGATCAGGGGACGGTCAGAGCTGCCGAGCTGTTTGAAAAATTCAGCCGCGTTCTCCGGCGAGATGCGCGATGCGTTCGCTTCGGTCATTCGCTTGTCGAACCCGCGGAATTTGAGCAGGCCCTTGCCTTTGAACGGCGCCTGGTGCAACTGGACGTCCTTCGGGAGGTCGACGACAACCGGTCCGGGGCGCCCGCTCCGCGCGATGTGAAACGCCGTGCGAATCGTTTCTTCGATTTCGTTCTCGTTCTTCAGCAGGAACACGTGTTTGGCGCATGCGCTCATGATGTTGAAGACCGGCGCTTCCTGGAACGCGTCCGACCCAATCGCCGCGCGCGGCACTTGCCCGCAAATCAGTACGACCGGAATCGAGTCCGCCATGCAATCGCGAATCGGCGTGACGCAATTCGTCGCCCCCGGCCCGGACGTGACGACGAACACACCCACCTTGCCGCTGGCGCGCGCGTACCCCGCCGCCATGAACCCCGCGCCCTGCTCGTTCGCCGGCACGATAAGCCGAATCTGCTCGTTCTTCGGGTGGCTCGCGTTGAACTTGAAGATGGCGTCATACGTCGGAAGGATTGCCCCGCCGCTGTAACCGAATACCGTGTCCACGCCCTCGTCCGCGAGAACCTGCACCGCCATATCCGCACCCGACATAATGGTGCCGGCCAGGGGATGCTGCGTGGGCGATTTAACGGTTGCCATGATGATGTCTCTCCTTATTGGCTCGGCTACGTCTGTTCCCAAGCCTATGCGTATGCTTTTTCGTGCTCGTGCTCGTGCTCGTGCTCGTAATCGTGCTCGTGCCCGTAATCGTAGTCGATCTTTCCACCCGGTTTCCGGTCACCCCACTACAAGGACGATTACGAACAAGAGGCGCTTTCAACGCTCCTGAAAAAATGTCGGCTGCCAGAAACGAAACGGAGCGCATCGGGTTTGCCGTGCGCTCCGTTGTTAGTCGTTATCCGTCTCTGTTACGACTGACTCGGCTCGCTCGGCGTGGTTTGTACCGCGCCCAGCGCGTCGCCTACTACGTCGCCGAGGCTGACATTTTCCTTCGATCCGCTCGAACCGAACTCCGCCTGCGCAGCCGAATCCTGGTCCTTCTGGTATTCGCGCAGGCTCAGGCCGATTTTGCGCTCGTTCGAGTCCACGCTGATCACCTTGGCCCAAACCTTGTCGCCCACCGAGAGGACTTCCTCCGGCTTCTGCACGCGGTCCTTCGAAAGCTCGCTCACGTGGATAAGGCCTTCGATGCCGTTCTCGAGCCGCGCGAACGCGCCGAAACTCACCAGCTTCGCGATCTCGACCTGCAAGTGGGAGCCGATTGGGTGCGCGTCGATCACTTCCTGCCACGGGTCTTTCTCGAGCTGCTTCAGGCCCACGCTGATCTTCTCGTTCTGCGGATCGATGCTCAGCACCTTCACGTCGATGACCTGGTCCTTCTGCAGCACCTCGTTCGGGTGCGAGACCTTCTTCGTCCAGGATATGTCGCTCACGTGCAACAGCGCGTCGATGCCCTCTTCAATCTCGATGAACGCGCCGTAATCCGTCAGGTTGCGCACGGTGCCCTTGATCGTCGAACTGACCGGGTACTTGCTCTCGATCTCGCGCCACGGGTTCGGACGCGTCTGCTTCAGGCCCAACGCGATCTTCTCCGCCTGCGTATCCACGCTCAGCACCATCACGTCGACCTGTTCCTCGAGCGTCAACACCTCGTTCGGGTGCCGCACGCGCCGCGTCCAGCTCATTTCGCTGACGTGCACCATGCCCTCGATGCCGTCCTCGAGCTGCACGAACGCGCCGTAATCCGTCATGCTCACGACCTTGCCGCGCACGACGCCGCCCACGATGTACCGCGAGGAAGCCGTCTTCCACGGGTTCTCGGATTTCTGCTTGAGACCAAGGCTGATGCGTTCCGACTGCGGATCGAAACTGAGCACCATCACCTCGATGCGCTGGCCGACCGACACCACCTGCGACGGGTGCTTCACGCGGCCCCACGACATGTCCGTCACGTGCAACAGCCCGTCGATGCCGCCCACGTCCACGAACGCGCCGAAATCGGTGATGTTCTTCACTTCGCCGGGGATGATCTTGCCGACTTCGATCGTCGAGAGCAGCTTGCTCTTCTCGCCCGCGCGCTGCTCTTCGAGCAACTTGCGGCGGCTGACGACCACGTTGCGGCGGCGTTTCGTGAGTTTGATGATCTTGAGGTCCATCGACTGGCCGATGTACCGGTCCAAGTCGCTGGTCGGGCGCCACGTGAGCTGGCTCGCCGGCATGAACGCATCGATGCCGATGTCCACCTTCAACCCGCCCTTCACGCGGCGGACGATGCGCCCTTCGATAACGCCATCGTCCTCGTAAATCTTCTGGATGTGCGTCCAGTTCTTGATCTTGTCCGCTTTAATCTTCGAAAGCACCGGCAGACCGTCATCGTCCTCCGGTTCCTCGATGAAAATATCGAATTCCTGGCCGATCTCAATGGCCGAGCGATCCGGAAATTCGTCGATTGGAATCGATCCCTCGCTCTTGTACCCAATATCAACCAGCACATAGTCGTCGGTCATCCCGACGACGCGGCCACGCACCACCTCGCCTTCCTTGAAGTTTTGCATGGTCTGGTCATACAGCGCCTCCATCTCCTCCATCGAGAGTTCGGCGTCTGTGCCGTCTATGACGGCCGTGTTTCGTGTGTCCTCAGACATAGTTCTTCTTAAGAACCTCCTTAAAGAGAAATCTCTGCCTGTTTCCAGACAGACAGGATACCTTAGCATTATTACGCCAACGCAGTCAAACGCCCGTTCTACAGGGATTTGGGAGGGGGACGGGGGCTTTACACCTCGTCCGGCAGGGGTTCTTCGGCGGCTTTTCGCCGCGCCAGGAACCTGCCCGCAACGACCACCGCGAGCGCCCCGGCGACAGCGACAATCCGGTGCAAACTAGGCAGGTGACTTTCTATCCACTGGCTGATGGCGGGGTCGCTCACGGCCATTTCCCCGGCTACGTACCCCAGCAGCGCGGCGCCCAGCGTGATCACGACGGGGAACCGCTCCATCAGCTTCAGCAATATCGTGCTGCCGAAAATGACAATCGGAATGCTGATGCCAAGACCGAGCGCAAGCAACAAGACGCTTCCCTTCGCCGCCGCGGCTACGGCGACGACGTTGTCCAGCGACATCACCGCATCGGCCAGCATGATGGTTTTGATGGCGGCAATCAGGTTCTCGCTCGATTGAACGTCCTTGCTGTCGTCTTCGGGTAGCATTAGCTTTACGCCAATCCAGAGCAACAACGCGGCCCCAACCAGCTTGAGATACGGCAGCGACAAAAGCGCCACCGCGAGCGTCGCCAAGATGACGCGCATGCCCACCGCCGCGCCCGCTCCCCAAACCACGGCCATGCGCTGCTGCCGCGGCGGCAACGAATTCGCCGCAAGCGCAATCACCACGGCGTTGTCGCCGGACAACACCATGTCAATACCGATGATTTGCGTTAACGAGACCCAGAAGTGATCGGGGATGCTGAAAAGGCCATTCATTACAGGAACTCACGAACAAAGAATTGACGCAAGTATAATCGGCCCGGACGAGAGATTCACATCGGACATGGAAACGTTGCTGCCGATCCGCGGTGCGCCGCGTACCCGGCGCTCGGCAGTCCGGGCGCATTCAGCGCAGCCTATGGTTTTCTCACAAGCTCTCTTGAAAGGAAGGTCCGTACCAGCAATGCCGTGAGCAGTACAATTCCTATGTGCCACGGCGTGACTGGAAGGGCCGGGGCATTACTGTCAACGACAACGGCCGTGCTGGGTCCGGCAGCATCCGAAAGATTTCCCAACGCATCGGCCGCGGTTTCCGGCGAAATCGAGATACCCAGCGTACCGTCGCCGCTGATGTCCCAAATCGCCACGGTGCGAGAATCCAGGCCTGATCCGCTAACTACAACCGTTCCAGTCGCGGTTCCCGTTGAGTTCAAAACGATGTCGCTATTGCCCAGGGTGATTGTGTCCGCGCCGGTATAGGTTACCGGGTAGAAAACCGGGCCGGTGCTCGTCGTGGATAGTGACGGAGTACCTATAACGATTGTCGGCGCCGTATTGTCAACAACGAAAGTCGCGCTGGGTCCTGCGGCGGGCGCAATATTCCCGAACGCGTCCGTTGCGGTGCCCGCGGCGATGGATATGCCGAGCGAGCCCGTGCCTGATATGTTAGTGATGGTAACCATCCGCAGATCCGGTCCGGCGACTGAAGTAGTGATAGTACCGGTCGCTGTGCCGGTCGTGTTCAAAGTCACGTGGCTATCGTTCAAGTTAATGGCGTTGGCGCCGGTGTACGTCACGAGGTAAACGACGGGCCCAGCTTTCGTAACATTCGGATTTGGCGGGCCAATCGAAATCATTCCGTCTGTCGTTGCGTACGTGTAGTTCAACTCATTCGACGCCATATTGCCGTTGCCCGCCACGTCAGTGAAGGAACCTGCGGGTATCTGTGCGGTAAATGGTCCGTTCGCGATGGGGGTGAGCGTGAAGCTGTATGTCGAGCCATTGCCGGTGAAACCACTCGCCGTCGCGTTCGTCACCGCAATATCGTCGAGTATAAAGTTTGTGCTGGTTTCGGATAGAAATACATCAACCGTGATGGGTGCGATAGTTGGATTGGTAGCAGAGGAACTCAAGGCACTTGTGGGTCCGGTCTTGTCGATTACGTACGACTCGCCCATCGTAAAGGTGCCATTGCCGGGGCCGGTCCCGCCCAATGGCATCGAGTCAGCGTTAACGATGCTATCGTTATCTACGAGGTCAAGGCGTATCGTACCGTCGCCACTGCCGGTATTGACGGTAACGTTTCTGGATGTCTGGCTGCCTGATACGCCAAGAATAGACGCTGCTGTAATTCCACCTGATGTAGTTAAAGCGAAGTCCGTAATATCGACTCCCATGACAGGCTGATTGAATACCACCGTGAAGCCTACATTCGCCGCTCTTGTAGGACTTGCGGTATTGCGCACCGAGGAAACGACACAAGGTGCTACCACAAGTTTCCAAACGAAGCTGCTTCCGTATGGACTGCCATTTAGGTTCGCTATAGCTGGACCGGGATCGAAATCTACCGTATTTGAAAATTGCCCGGTAATCAGTACGTTGCCATGCGGGTCTACCGCCACACATTTTCCCGCTTCATAGTTGCCTGTGTCAGCGCCCAATTGCGCCGCCCACTCAAAATTCCCCGAATTATCCAGCACGCATATGAAAATGTCACTATGGACAGATGATAGCCCAGCTATTTCCGGGCCGGGATCGAAATCCGCCCAACTTCTAAATCGTCCCAGAATACATATGTAGCCCGCCGAATCGACCGCCAGACTTCCGCCTTCGTCTTCGCCCACCCCCCCCATGGTCTTGACCCACAAGCATTCGCCAGAACTATCCAACTTCCAAACAAAAACGTCATATTCGCCGGCCGAAGTTACGGTTCCGGTCGTCGCTCCAAATTCAAAATCCGCAGTGTGTTTGAATCTGCCTGTAACGAACGCGTTGCCGTCAGAATCCGTTGCTACCGCAGTTCTGAGCAAGGGAAACTCAGCGAAGGGACCACCCAGTCGCTTGGCCCACAGGAAGTTTCCTTGTTCGTCTAGTTTGGAAATGAAAATATCGTCTTGTCCAGCAGACCTTAGATTGAATCCACCCGGACCCGGGTCAAAATCAACCGTGTAATCGAATCGTCCAGTGATCAGAACGTTGCCGTTAGGATCGGCAGCTAATGAACGCCCTTCATCATAGCCTCCAGAGCCAAAGCTCCTCGCCCAAACGAACTCTCCATTGCTGGTCAACTTGCTGACGAAGACATCAACTCCGCCCCGAGAAACCAGATTTTCAACACCGGGGCCGGGGTCAAAATCTCCGGTGTCGAAAAACGATCCCGTGGTATAGATATTGCCCTCCTGATCGACCGCAACATTCAGCACGTGTTCCCAAGAGAGGCCGCCGAACGATTTTGCCCACATTAGATTGCCCGAACTGTCCAACTTGCAGACAAAGACATCCCACTCTCCGGCAGATATCAAGGTGGCGGAACCAGCGCAGTCTATCGATTCTTCGAAAGTACCGGCGACTACTACATTTCCATAAGGATCCACGGCGACCGTGGGTCCAAAGTAGTAAAGTTCGTGCGCCGGACCGCCTATCAACTTGGCCCACACGTAGTTTCCTTGCGAATCCAGCTTGTATACTACGTAGTCCCAGCCAGTGGAAGTTAGATATGCCGTGCCTGGGCCTGGGTCGAAGTCAATTGTTCCACTAAACTGTCCAATAGCATAGACACTACCTTCCGCGTCCGTGGCAATGGAAGTTCCCTCGTCGCCGCCATATGTGTCGTCAAATCTCCGAGCCCAGCTATGCGCATAGCAGGAGGCGTGGGCGCGCAACGCCAAACACACCAGACAGATTGATGTAATACGCAAAACAATGCTCATTGGTGAACTGACTTGGGAATTCATGCACCTGGTCGCTTTCACTAGTATTGACCAGATTACACTATACTAATGCGTTTGTAAATGAGCTATCCTCCGACGAGACATTCGATACGCCTGAAGTGGCCCGGAGATTTCAAAGACCTTGGCAATGAGCCAACATTGGATACTCATAGCGTTAGATTCCGATATGTTTTGCATTCCGACGGCAGTTTTGTACGACTTCGATCTTGTGACGTGGGCGAATCTACAGTCGCACAGGCAAATTCCACGGTTCCCGGTAATTCCGCCGGTATAACCCATTGGCCTCGTTGTCGTTGAGGAAGCCTTCCGTGCGCGCGTCGATGTGGAGCCTGCGCCCCGTGCGGTACGCCGCGTTGCCGTAGTGGGCTAGCAGCGTCGAGAAATGGCCGTCTTCGATGTCGGCGTTGGGGCGTTCGCGGGATTTTACGCAGTCGATGAAATTCGCGGCGTGCGCGGTCCCCGTCGCGCGGTACGTGCCGCGTTCGTCGAACAGTTGTTTTCCCTCCTCATCGTACACCGCCCACCCGTCGCCCATGCGCCCGAGGTACATGAACCGTTTCTCGCCGTAAATCTCGACGCGCGTGCCGTTGAACGGCCAGTTTGGCGCGGCGCCGGTATCGCGCAATTCGAGCGGCGTCTTGCGCATGTACGGCGTCCACAACACCTGTTCGAGCGCGACGGTGACGCCGTCGAACTCCCAGGTCACCGTTTGCGTGTCCGGCGTTTCGCGGGTATCGTTCAGCGAATAGATCGCGCCGGTTGATGTCACTGCCTTCGGCAACGTGCGATTGATCGCCCACCGCGCCAAATCGATCTGGTGCACGCCGTCATTCGCGAGGTCCCCGCCGCCGTAGTTCCAGAACCAGTGCCACTGGTAATGAAAATGGTTTAGATTGAACTTGCGCAGCGGCGCGGGACCCAGCCACATGTCGTAATCCACGCCCGGCGGCGTCTCCGAATCCTGTTCGACCTTCATTGGCTCGCGCAATTTACTGTTCACCACGCGCACGAAATGCACCGGCCCGAACTGGTCCGACCGCACATACTCCAGCGCCTTCATGACATACTCCGCGCTGCGGTTCTGCGTGCCCACCTGCACCACGCGGTCGTATTTGCGCGCCGCCTCGACCATCTTGCGGCCTTCCCAGATGTTGTGCGACGCGGGCTTCTCGACGTACACGTCCTTGCCCGCCTGGCACGCGAGGATTGTCCCCAGCGCGTGCCAATGGTCCGGCGTGGCGATCGCAATGGCGTCGACTTCCTTGTCGTCGAGCATGCGGCGAAAATCCTGCACGCATTGCGGCCGCTTGCCCTTAAGTTGTTCGACCTTCCGCGCGCGCTCCTCGAACAGCCGCGAATCCGGGTCTGCGAGATACCGGATCTCGACGTCGTCGCGCCGGCCGAATTCGAGCGTGAGGTCCCAGCCGCGATCCTTGATGCCCATGATCCCCATGACGACGCGGCCGTTCGCAGTCGCCGCGCGCGGCGCCGCCGCTGCGCCGGCCAACACCGCCGCCGTCTTCAACCACAATCGCCGCGACATCGTTCGCATCATGTTTACCCTCACCACGCGCTACGCCCTTATTGCCGCAAACGCCTCCAAAGCCCGCGCCCGCGCCTCGCCATGATCGATTATTGGCTTCGGATACGTCGTGCCCAAGGATACGTCTGCTTTGCGCAACACGTCACTTGGCGCTCCGTTCGGATTGTGAATCCACTTCGCATCGAGTTTCGCCAGCTCCGGCGTCCATTGCCGTACATAATCGCCATTCGGATCGAATTTCATACCCTGGCTCGTCGGATTGAAGATGCGGAAATACGGCGCCGCATCCGCACCGCACCCCGCCGTCCATTGCCAGCCCAGCGTGTTGCTCGCAAGGTCCGCGTCCACCAGCGTATCCCAAAACCATTTCGCGCCTTCATGCCACGGAATCAGCAGGTCTTTCGTCAAGAACGACGCGACGATCATCCGCACACGGTTGTGCATCCAACCCGTGCGCCACAACTCGCGCATACCCGCGTCGACGATTGGGTAGCCGGTCTGCCCTTTCTGCCACGCCCGCAAGTGCGCGCGGTTATTCGCCCATGGAAACCGCGCAAATTTCTCGCGCAATGGATTGTCCGTCGTGTGCGGAAAATGAAACAGCAGATGGTGGGCGAACTCGCGCCAACCCACCTCCTCCAAGTACGTTTCTTCGCCGCGCGCAACGCCTCTCGCTGTCGCGGTCGCGCCGTGCTCCCGCACCGCATGCCAGACTTGCCGCGGGCCAATCTCGCCAAAATGAAGGTGCGGCGAAAGCCGTGACGTGCCTACACGATCGGGGCGGTCTCGATCCTCGCGGTATGCAGCAATGTCATTCAAGAATCGATCGAGTTGTTGATGTGCGCCCGCTTCGCCCGCCCGCCACTTCTCGCGAATGCCCGCTGCCCAATCGACGCGCGGTTCAAGTTCGAATCTCTCCAGTGCCTCGGACCTCGGCCAACGAGATGGCGCCGGCAATCTCGTTGGCGTCGCAATTGGTTCCGGATGCGCACTCGCTTTTAGGCATGCCTTCCAGAACGGCGTGAACACTTGGAATGGCCCGCCCTGTTTGTTCCGGATTTCCCATGGCTCGAACAACAACGCGCTGTTGAAACTTTCGACCGCGATTCCGCGTTTGGTCAACGCCGTCTTGATCGCCGAGTCACGCGCGATTCGTGCCGGCTCGTACCGCCGGTTCCAATACACCGCATCCGCTTTCGTTTCCGCGATGACCGCGTCCAGCGCGTCCTTTGCCGTTCCAGCCGTGCGCAGAATCAGCCGCGACCCCAACTCTTTTACGCTGGTCGAGAGCGAAGCAAGCGACTGGTTCAGCCAGTATCGGCTCGCGCTGCCCGGCGCCCAAGCGCCCTCATCCTCTGGCGCCCAAATGAACAACGGCACCACCGGCGCGCCGCGCCGAACAGCGGCGTGCAGCGCCGGATTGTCCTCCACGCGCAAGTCCAATCGAAACCAGACAACGGTTGCAGCCATGTTGTACCGCCTTTACCGATGCCGCGATGTTGCGAGTCAATCCGCGGCGCGCCTATACTATCGCAATTCGTATCGGAACACGGGCGGCAGTTTCTTGGGGGAGCGGATGCAGATATTCGTGCCGAAGGAATACGACGCGGCCGAACTGCGCGCGCCTATTACTCCCGACACCGCTGCGAAGCTCGTGAAGTTGGGCGCATACGTCACGGTCGAGTCCGGCATGGGCCGTTCCGCGCTGCACGAGGACGCCGCATACGAGGCCGCAGGCGCAACCGTAGCCGCCGATCGCGCAGCAGGCCTTGCCGCCGCCGACATGGTGTTGCGCATTCGTAAGCCGCCGCTGGACGAAGTTTCCCTGCTGAAACGCGGCTGCATCCACATCAGCTTTCTCGATCCGTTCAACGAGCGCCCCCTTGTCGAAGCGCTCGCCGCCGCCGGTGTCAGCGCAATCAGCATGGAAATGATCCCCCGCACGACAAAGGCACAGAAGATGGACGCGCTCAGTTCGCAGGCGAGCCTCGCGGGATACGTTGCCGTGCTCATCGCCGCGGATCGTCTCCCGCGAATTCTTCCCATGATGATGACCCCCGCCGGGACGATATCGCCGTCGCGCGTGTTTGTGATCGGGGCGGGAGTCGCCGGTCTGCAAGCCATCGCCACGGCGAAACGCCTCGGCGCGCGCGTCGACGCGTTCGATACTCGCCCCGTTGTCGAAGAGCAGGTAAAGTCGCTCGGCGCGAAGTTCGTCAAAGTCGATCTCGGCGAGACCGGGCAGACGAAGGACGGATACGCGAAGGAACTCACGCCGGAGCAGCAGGCGAAGCAGCGCGAAGCGATGGCTGCCGTCTGTGCGCAGTCCGATATCGTCATCACGACCGCGCAACTGTTCGGCCGCCGGGCCCCCGTCATCATTACGAAAGAGATGATCGCGCGCATGAAACCCGGCAGCGTCATTGTCGATCTCGCTGTCGAGACGGGCGGTAACGTCGAAGGTTCGGTCGCCGGCGAGGAGGCTACGCAGAACGGCGTGAGGATCGTCGGCCTTGCGAATCTCCCCGCGCGCGTATCCGTGCACGCCAGCCAGATGTATTCCTCGAACCTCGGCGGATTTATCGAAGATTTCTGGGACAAAGAATCGAAGTCGTTCGTATTGAAGCGCGACGACGAAATTGTCCGCGGGTGTTTGGTCACGCACGGCGGCGCAGTCGTCAACGAAACGATTCAATCGGCCTACGCGAAGCAGACGGGCGGTGCCGCATGATGGAAATGATGATGCTCTTGTTCACGTTCACCCTCGCGATCTTCCTCGGGCTCGAGCTGATCTCGAAGGTCCCGTCCATGCTGCACACGCCGTTGACATCCGGCGCGAACGCCATCTCCGGCATCACCATTGTCGGCGCGCTGCTCGCCGCGGGCACCAATCTCGACAATACGCTCAACACGGTTCTTGGGGTCGCCGCAGTGACCTTTGCGACGATCAACGTCGTCGGCGGATACCTCGTCACCGATCGTATGCTCGCAATGTTCAAGAGCAAATCGAAGAAAGGCGGCTCTTGAACGCGCACGCCATAGCAACGCTCGTTCTCGCGGCCGCGGAGGCGCCCGTGCACGTCGCGTCCGATGCCAAAATGACGATCATCGAATTTGCGTACATCGCCGCGTCCGTATTATTCGTCATCGGCCTCAAGTGGATGAGCCACGTCGAACGCGCGCGCCGCGGCAACATGATTTCTTCGATCGGTATGCTCCTCGCCATCGTCGCCACGCTGCTCTACAACGGAATGTCGTACCAGTGGATTATTGTCGGCATCGCGCTGGGCAGCGTCATCGGCGCATGGTCCGCGCTCAAAGTGCCAATGACGTCCATGCCCGAATTCGTCGGATTGTACAACGGGTTTGGCGGTCTCGCGAGTCTGCTTGTCGGCACGGCGGAGTTTGTACTGGTGCAACCCCGATGGGCCGCCGGCGCCTCTGTCGATGGCCCTGCGCCCATGTGGTTCACGTCGTTCGCCGTCTTTCTCACCGTGCTGATCGGTGGCGTTACGTTTTCGGGCAGCATGGTCGCGTACTGCAAGCTCGCCGAACGAATCATTCCGGGTAAGCCGGTACTCTACGCCGGACAACACATCATCAACGCGGCCATCCTGATCTTGCTCGCACTCATCGGCGTGCTCTTCGCGCTTCTGCCAACAGCCGGCTTTATGCTGCCCGTGTTGTTGCTGTGCGTCGCGCTGGCGCTCCTGCTCGGCGTACTTGTTACGATTCCGATCGGCGGCGCGGACATGCCCGTCGTCATCTGTCTGCTCAACAGCTATTCCGGACTCGCCGGCGCAGCAGCCGGATTTGTCATTCTGAATCCCGTGCTTATCGTCGCGGGATCGCTAGTCGGCGCAAGCGGCATCATCCTGTCGATCATCATGTGCAAGGCGATGAACCGTTCCTTCGCGAACGTCTTTTTTGGCGGGTTCGGCGCGACAGCCGGCGCCCAAGCCTCTGGCGCGCGCGGCGAAGCCAAATCTCTGACGCCGGAAGATGCCTACCTCGTCCTCGAAGCCGCAAATTCCGTCGTCTTTATCCCCGGCTACGGCATGGCCGTCGCCCAAGCGCAGCACGTCGTCCGCGAACTTGGTGACCTCATCGAAACGCAAGGTGCGGAAGTGAAGTACGCGATTCATCCCGTCGCCGGCCGCATGCCCGGCCACATGAACGTCCTGCTCGCCGAAGCCGACGTTCCGTACGAACAACTCGTCGAAATGGACGACATCAACCCATTGATGGAATCGGTCGATGTCGCGATCGTCATTGGCGCCAACGACGTCGTCAACCCCGCCGCGCGCAGCGACGAATCGAGCCCCATCTACGGCATGCCAATCATCGACGCCGACAAAGCGCGCACCGTGTTCGTTCTGAAGCGGTCGATGGCATCCGGCTTTGCGGGAATCGAAAACCCCCTCTTTTACAACGACAACACCCGCATGATCTTCGGCGACGCCAAGAAGACGCTCCAGGCCATCGTCAGCGAATTCAAAGAAAGCTGATCGAGGGGAAAGTCACGGGCTGCCCCACACGGCGTCGTCAAATCTTAGCGCCAATGATGCAGCGGTGGCTGTGACCGAATCGCGAACTGTCGCCGAAGTAATTTGCCGCTCACGCCCTGCGCGACCCTATGCTTACTCGTCTTGAGCTCCCGTGCCCTCCGCCAACGCGCGGACGCGCACAAACACGTGGAACTCATCCCTGTTCTTCACAGCGCCAGCCATCGCGCTGTACGGCTTGATTCCAAATCCGCTGAACGTAAACGCGCCAACCGCGTCCACCTTCACGCGCCCGTCCTCGATGACGATTCTCGCCGGGCACTCCCGCTGCACGCTCGTGCCGTGCACCGTGAAGTCCAATGTAACGACGTGCGTATACTCCCGCTCGAGATACGTCCCCCGTTCTTCGCGCACCTCCACGACCTTCGCGGAAATCCTCGGGAACTGTTTAACGTCGAGCTGACCTTTCGCCAGCATATGCTCCGCGATGGTCTTGCGGTCCGCGTCGTCCAGCGGTTTGAACGGTTCGTCCAATATCCCCGCCTCGGCGATCTCCGGATACCATTTTGTGTGCGCCTCCGGCGCATCCACCTGAAGTTGCGCCGCTTCGATATCCACGTCAAACCGGATCGTCGCGGGGTCCGTTCCCGCAATCGACAGCTTCGCCGCGTACGCCTGCGCGACAACAAGATGGTTGTGCGCAAAGCGTGCCGCGATTCCCCCCTTGTGCACCACCACGGCGAATAAGGATTCCGCTGTATCGATCGTGTACTCTGCGGCGCCCGCGACGCCCGCGAGAACTAGAACGATACACAGGCGGGACTTCCAACCCGGCGGATGCGTCATACTTCGGTCCTTGATTTCCCAGCCGCCATTATGCACCAATCGGGACGTACCGATTCGCTTGAAAATCCGGCGCAAACCTGCCACCGTTAGCCCTTCCTTGTCCGCGAATCAGGGCAATTCTGAAGGAGCTACTGTCATGTTTAACCAACTCCTGCGGCAACGCGCCGTCCGGTATGTTGTCCCCGTCCTCGTCGCGTTGGCGCTTGCGGGCTGCGCAACAACTCCCGCCTATCGTCCGCCAACCGTCGCCGCCGGCGAAAAGACCGCGCTCGATCGTTATGTCGCCGCGCCCGATCCCAATTACAGCTACAAGGTTGTCAATACGATCAAAGGCGAAGGCTACACCGGATACATTGTCGATATGGTGTCGCAGCAATACCTAACCGAGAAAGAAGTCGACAAACCGCTCTGGCAGCACTATCTGATGATTATCAAGCCGGACAACCTCAAGCACTCGACGGCCTTGCTTTACATCGGCGGCGGAAACAACAACAAGCCCGCGCCCGAGAAGATTGACGAAGGCTTCGCAAAAATGGCCGTGATGACGCAGTCCGTCTGCGCCATGCTGCCCACCGTCCCCAGCGAACCGCTCGTCTTCGCCGACGACAACGGGCGCAAACGCACCGAGGACGAAATCATCGCGTACACATGGGACAAGTACATGCGCACCGGCGACGAGAAATGGCCGCTCCGCCTGCCGATGACGAAGTCCGCCGTCCGCGCGATGGACACGATCACCGCGGTCTGCGCGTTGCCCGAGACCGGCGGCGCGAAGGTCGATACCTTTATGGTCGCCGGCGGTTCGAAACGCGGCTGGACCACGTGGACCACCGCCGCCGTCGACAAGCGCGTCATCGCCATCACGCCTTTCGTGATCAACATGCTCAACGTCGTCCCGTCGTTCGAGCACCACTACAAGGTCTACGGCTTCTGGGCGCCCGCCGTGGGCGACTACCAGGAGATGGGCATCATGAACTGGACCGGCACGCCCGAATACGCGGCGCTGATGAAAATCGAAGAACCATTCAGTTACCGCAACCGATACACTATCCCGAAGTTTATCGTGAACGCGTGCGGCGACGAGTTCTTTTTGCCGGATTCCACCCAGTATTACTTCACGCAACTTCCGGGTGAGAATTACCTGCGCAACGTGCCAAACGCGAAACATTCGCTCGGCGGCACCGATGCGCGCGAGAGCATGCTCGCGTTCTACAGTTCAATCCTCAACGGCACGCCGCGCCCGAAGTTCTCGTGGAAGCTGCAAAAGGACGGGTCGATCAAAGTCACGTGCAAAGACAAGCCGTCCAGCGTCAAGCTGTGGCAGGCGACCAATCCCAACGCGCGCGATTTCCGTGTCGACACGATCGGCGACTCGGCGTGGACCAGCACCGACCTTACCGAGAAATCCAACGGCGTGTATGTCGGCGATGTTCCCAAACCGGAAAAGGGTTTCACCGCGTACATGGTCGAAATGACCTTCCCCTCGAGCGGGTTCATTCCGTTCAAATTTACCACGGACGTGCGCGTGAAGCCGGACATCGAACCGTTCGAGTTGCCGACACCGGAAACGCCCAAGGGATTCATCGCGTCGAAGCAGGCGTCGAAATAGCGTGTACGTCCCGACGATAATTGCGGAGCGCGTCCAACCCGTGTTAGACGCGCTCCCGCCCGATCGGGCCATGGGGCAACTCGTCGTCACGCGCGGCGCATCGCCCGAGCTGAAAGAACTCGTCGAGGCTGCTGTCTCGTCGCCGGAACTCGCCGCGCGGCCGCCGCTGTGCGCGGGCCTGTGGCTCTATGTCGATGAACTCGACCGCAGCCACAAAATCAGTCAGGGCATCGATGACGCGACCGGCTCGTTCTGGCACGGTATCATGCACCGGCGTGAAGGCGATTTCGGGAACAGCCATTACTGGTTCCATCGCGTCGGCAAACACCCGGCCATGGCGCGTATCGAAGGCTACGATCCACACGAATTCATCGATGACGTGGAGTCGCAGCATGCCAAATCGCCCGCGCGCCTGATCGATTTGCAGCGGCGCGAGTGGGTTGCGCTGTTCTGTTGGTGCGCGGAACAGTAGCCGGCGGGCGAGCAAAAAGAACGACGCGCGGTCATTCGTGCTCATGCTCCTGCTTCGTCATCGTACTCGATCTTCATGACTCGAGGTGATCGCTCCACGATGACGAGGGCGGCCACGAGCTGCGAAGTTAAAAAGATGACGTAATCGCAGGTGAAATGATGAAGAACATTACCATCTACCACAATCCCCGCTGCACCAAGAGCCGCGAAACGCTCGCCCTCTTGAAGGACCACGGCATCGCGCCGGCGATTGTCGAGTACCTGAAAGACCCACCCACAAAGGGCGAAGTAAAATCGATCATGAAAATGCTCGACGAAGACGCCGCGGCTATCGTCCGCACGAAGGAACCCGCCTACAAAGAATCGGGCCTCACCGCGAAAAGCTCCGCGGACGACATCGCCCGCGCCATAGCGAAAGACCCGATTCTCCTCGAACGCCCCATTGTTATCAGCGGAAAGAAAGCCGCCATTGGTCGCCCGCCCGAGAAGGTGCTCGATATTCTCTAAACTGCCGGAATCTCTGCGAAGCTGTATAGGTCGTATAGGTCCGATACGACTCATCGATCGGTCGCATCGATCGCGTTCGCATCTTGCCGGCGCAGCCGCTAGAATCCACACATGAAAATTCGCGTATCCGCCGTCCAATATCATTTGCATTCCATCGACTCGTTCGGCGCGTTCGCGGCGCGCTGCGAACACTACGTGCGCCTCGCCCAGGAATTCGCGACGGAATTTCTGCTGTTCCCCGAGTTCTTCACCACCCAACTCCTGTCAATCCCGGATCGACAAACGCAATCGTCCGTGGCGCGTCCGATAACCCATCTTCCCCGTTACACTGCCCAATATCTCGAACTCTTCGCGCGCCTCGCACGTGATGCCGGCATGCACATCGTCGCCGGCACGCACGTGCTCGAACGCGACGGCAAACTGCAAAACACCGCGCACCTCTTCTTTCCCGATGGCCGCATCGGCGAGCAGCCGAAACTCCATATCACACCGACCGAAGTCGCCGAGTGGAATATTGCTCCCGGCGATAGTGTGCAGGTGTTCGACACCGCGAAGGGACGCATCGCCGTGCTCACCTGCTACGACATCGAATTTCCGGAAATCGTGCGCATGGTTCGCGCCCAAGGCGCGAATGTCATTTTCTGCCCCTCGTGTACCGACGATCTTCACGGCTTCTACCGCGTGCGCTACTGCTGTCACGCGCGCGCCGTCGAGAACCAGGTCTACGTCGTTACCACCGGAACGGTCGGCTCGCTGCCCACCGTCGATTTCATGCGCGCGAACACCGGCCAGGCCGCCATCATCGCCCCAAACGATGTCCCCTTCCCGCCGCGCGGCATTCTCGCGGAAGGTGAACTGAACCACGACATGATCGTTACGGCGGACATTGATCTCGCGCTCCTCGAGGAAGTGCGCGCAAAGGGATCGGTCACCACCTGGCGCGACCGCCGCACCGACCTCTATACGGATTGGAAGTAACCATGTACCGCCGCGAATCGTACGTCTTCGATGGCGCCCGCCCCGTTCACGCGATAATCCGCGAATACACCCGCGACGATTTCGAGGACATCATCGAAGTCCAACGCGAATGCTTTCCGCCGCCGTTTCCATCCGAACTCTGGTGGAACGAGGAACAACTCAACAACCACGTCGCGCTGTTTCCCGAAGGCGCGCACTGCATCGAGGTCGAAGGCGCGCTCGCGGGATCGATCACCGGCCTCATCGTCAACTGGTCCCCCAACGACACCGATCACTCCTGGTCCGAGATCACGGACCACGGCTACATCCGCAACCACGATCCAAGCGGCAACACGCTGTATGTCGTCGACATCAGCGTCCGACCGCGCTTCCAAAAGCTGGGACTCGGCAAACTGCTCATGTTCTCGATGTACGACGTCGTCATCGAGCTGAATCTTGATCGCCTTCTCGGCGGCGCGCGCATGCCCGGTTACTCCAAGGTCGCCTCGCAACTAACGCCCGAACACTATCTGAAGAAAATTCTCGCCGGCGAGATTCACGATCCCATCGTCACCTTCCTCCTCCGCTGCGGCCGCGTTCCCGTGCGCATAACCCGTGACTATTTGCACGACGAAGAATCCCGCAACCACGGCGTGCTCATGGAGTGGCGGAACCCTTTCCGCCAATAGAAACGACAGAATTGGGATCGTGATAAAGGGTACCCATCTGTATGTCCGCGTGGAACGCAACCCTCTACGACACCAAGCACGCCTACGTCTTCGGTTATGGGCGTGAAGTCGTCGATACGCTCGACCCGAAACCCGGCGAGCGCATCCTCGATCTCGGATGCGGTACCGGACACCTCACGCACGAAATCGCGTCGCGCGGCGCGAAGGTCGTCGGCATGGACAACTCGGCCGAGATGATTGCGCAGGCGCGTGCAAAATACCCCGCCCTCGACTTCCGCATTGCCGATGCGCGCGTGATGCAGTTCGATGAACCCTTCGACGCAGTCTTTTCAAACGCCGCGCTCCACTGGATTCACGAAGCCGGTGACGTGGTCCGCTCTATCGCGGCGGCGCTCGAGCCGGGCGGCCGCTTTGTCGCAGAGTTCGGAGGTGAGGGTAACGTCGCCATCATTCAGGCAGGAATCCGAAAGGCCTTGGACACCCTCGGCATTGATTCATTCGGAATATTCCCAATCTGGTACTTCCCGGGAATCGCCGAGTATTCGCAACTACTTGATGCAAATGGACTTGAGGTGCTATGGGCCGCCATGATCCCTCGCGATGTCCAGCTCGATGACCCGGAAACCGGTCTGCGGGACTGGATTCGAATGTTCGCGGGGAACGTGCTGCAAGTCATTCCAGAGCAAAATGTTAAAGAATTCCTGGCCCATGCCGAAACTTATTGTAGGGTACAATTGTACCGTGACGGCGCTTGGCATGCCGACTACCGGCGCATCCGGGTCATTGCCCGGAAGCGGGGGTGAATACGCGCATTCCGCCGCCGTCTGATCCCGTATAAGGGGAATTCGAAAAGCAGTATGTTTCGCGCAGGGGTAGTATTGCTTATCGCCGCGGCCGCATGGGCCCAGCCCCCCGCAGGCCGCTCTCCCGAGGGCCCGCGGACCGGCCCGCTGTACGATGTCGTGATTGTGTTGCCCGATGGCGCCTCCGATCTGGATCGCCTCAACGCGCACGGCTATAACATCACGTCCGTCGATGGGAACACCGCAACGCTTGTCGTCACCGCCGAAGAATTGCTGTGGCTGGCCGCGGACGGCTACGACGTGTCCGGTGCGGAAGAACAGCCCCGTGCGCCGATCGCGAGACCGGGCGCGAAAGGGCTCGGCGTCTACCATTCCTACGCCTCGCTAACGGCTGAACTGCAAGCGTACGAAGCCGCCTACGGTTCCACCCAAAACACGAATCCGAAAATCTTTCAACTCGTCAGCCTCGGCAATTCCGTCCTGGACCGCGACATCTGGGCGGTCAAGATAACCGACAAGCTCAACAAGGAAGAATTCGAGCCCGAGTTTCGGTTTATCTCGACCATGCACGGCGACGAACCCGTCGGCACGGAGATGTGCCTGTACTTCATCGACATGTTGCTGACCGAATACGGCAGCGATTCGCGCATAACGAGTCTCGTCGACAACACCGAAATATGGATCGTCCCGCTAATGAACCCCGACGGGTGGGAAGCCGTCACGCGCTACAACGACAATGGAATCGATCTCAACCGCGATTTCCCCACTTGGCCCGAGGAAATCAACGGAAAGATTTTCGACGGCGCGCCCTTGGACGACGCAGGACGCGAACCGGAAACGCGGCACATTATGCAATGGAGCGCGGAGCACAGTTTCGTGCTGTCCGCGAACTTCCATACCGGCGCGCTCATCGTGAACTATCCCTTCGACGATGACGACAAAGGTTCCGGCGTGGAAGCGCCATCCCCCGACGACCTGCTGTTCCAGGACGTGTCGCTGCGCTACTCGGCGCCGAACTCGCCGTTGTACAACGATTCCGTCCCATCGTCTCCGGGCGGCATTATCAACGGCTCGGTATGGTACGAGATTACCGGCGGCATGCAGGACTGGAACTACCGCTACCTGAGCTGCAACGACGTGACCATCGAACTGTCGGTCACCAAAATCCCGGACGAAAGCGAACTCGACGATCTGTGGGACGACAACCGCGAATCGATGCTCGCCTACGCCGAAGCATCGCACATCGGCGTGAAAGGAATCGTAAAGGACAAGGCCACCGGCGAGCCGCTCTACGCCCGCGTCGAAGTCGTCGGCAACGATCAGCCAGTCTTCACCGACCCCGACAAAGGCGACTATCACCGGCTCCTGTTGCCAGGAACCTACAAACTGCGCTATTCGGCGCCCGGCTACAAAACCAAGCGCAAGCGCGATATCGTCGTCGCCGATGGCGAAGCCGTCACCGTCAACGTAAAGCTCGATCCCATGCCCATCAAAACCGACATCAACGGCGACGGCAAAACCAATTCCCTCGACATCCAGCTCCTGGTTACCGCCCTCCTCACCAACCCCAATGAAAAATCCTGCGACGTGGATTCGGACGGCAAACTAACGGTGAGCGATCTGCAGTTGGTCGTCAAGAATATCGTCGGCTAAACGACTCCACGACGCAACGCATCGCTATTTTGGAGTGCGGTAGCAAAGTCCGCTTCGGACGGCGCTACCGCTTTGGCTTCCGCGGAGCCGCCGACCCTGGTTAATGACGGCGCACGCTTCACGCCTTCACCCCCGCCCGAATCAGGTTCAGCGCGCCGCCGGCTTTGAACCACGCGATTTGCCCTTCGTTGTACGTGTGGTTCACGGGGAACGAATCGGTGCTGCCGTCGCTGTGGTGGAGCACGACTGTCAGGGTCTTGCCGGGCGCGAACGAGGTCAGACCGGTAATGTCGATGGTGTCGTCCTCGCGGATTTTGTCGTAGTCCGCCTTGTCCGCGAAGGTGAGCGCGAGCATGCCTTGTTTCTTCAGGTTCGTCTCGTGGATGCGCGCAAACGAGCGCACAAGGATTGCGCGGACGCCCAAATGGCGCGGTTCCATGGCCGCATGTTCGCGCGACGACCCCTCGCCGTAGTTCTCGTCGCCGACGACAATCGATCCAACACCTGCCGCTTTGTACGCGCGCTGCGTCGCGGGCACTTCGCCGTACGCGCCGTTGATTTGGCTCTTCACCGAGTTCGCTTTGTCGTTGAACGCGTTGATCGCGCCAATGAACATGTTGTTCGAGATGTTATCGAGATGCCCGCGATACTTCAGCCACGGACCCGCCATTGAAATGTGGTCCGTGGTGCACTTGCCCTTTGCCTTGAGCAGCAATCGCAGCCCTTTCAAATCGCCGCCTTCCCATTTCGGGAACGGATCGAGCAACTGCAATCGGTCCGAATCCGGCCGCACTTGCACCTCGACGCCGCTGCCGTCCGCCGCCGGCGCGACGTAACCCGGGTCTTCGCACGCGAAGCCCTTCTTCGGCAGTTCCTCGCCCGTCGGCGGCTCGAGCATGAACGGTTTGCCGTCCGCGCCCGTCAGCGTATCGGTAAGTGGATTGAAATCGAGACGGCCCGCGATCGCCAGCGCCGTCGTCAGTTCCGGCGAAGTCACGAACGCGTGCGTCTTCGGATTGCCGTCGTTGCGCTTCGCGAAGTTTCGGTTGAACGACGTCACAATCGTGTTTGGCTGATCGTTGCCGCCGCCGCGATGCCGCGCCCACTGACCGATGCACGGCCCGCACGCATTCGCCAACACGACGCCGCCGATACCTTCGAACTCTTTCAAAATGCCATCGCGCTCGACGGTGTATCTCACCTGCTCCGATCCGGGTGTCACGGTGTATTCCGACTTTGCTTTCACCCCGTGCGCGCGTGCCTGTTTCGCGAGCGATGCCGCGCGCGTCAGGTCCTCGTACGACGAGTTCGTACACGATCCAATCAAGCCCACCTCGATTTCGATTGGCCAACCTTCTTTCTTAGCCGCTTCGCCGAGTTTCGATATCGGCCACGCCAGGTCCGGCGTGAAGGGCCCGTTTACGTGCGGTTCCAGTTCGCTGAGATTGATCTCGATCACCTGATCGAAGTACTTCGCGGGTTCGGCATACGCCTCTGCGTCGCCACGCAAATGCTCGCCCACGGTGCTGGCCGCCTTCGCCACGTCCGGCCGCGCCGTCGATTCAAGGTAACGAACCATCGAATCGTCGAATGAAAACACCGACGTCGTTGCGCCGATCTCCGCGCCCATGTTGCACACTGTGCCCTTGCCGGTACACGACATCGATTCCGCGCCGGGACCGAAATACTCGAGAATCGCGCCCGTGCCCCCCTTGACCGTCAGGATGCCCGCGACCTTCAGGATCACGTCTTTGGCCGACGTCCAGCCATTCATCTTTCCGGTCAGGTGCACGCCGATCAGTTTCGGGAACTTCAGTTCCCACGCCATGCCCGCCATGACGTCGACCGCGTCTGCGCCGCCGACCCCGATGGCGATCATCCCGAGACCGCCCGCGTTTACCGTGTGCGAATCCGTGCCGATCAGCATCCCGCCCGGAAATGCGTAGTTCTCCAGCACAACCTGGTGGATGATTCCTGCGCCCGGCTTCCAGAATCCGATGCCGTACTTGTTCGAGACCGACGCCAGGAAATCGTAGACCTCCTTGTTCTGAGTCAACGCCACCGCCAGATCGTCTCTCGCGCCTGTCTTCGCCTGAATCAGGTGGTCGCAATGCACGGTGGACGGCACGGCGGTTTTCGCCCGGCCCGCCTGCATGAACTGCAACAGCGCCATCTGCGCCGTCGCGTCCTGCATCGCCACGCGGTCCGGCGCGAAGTCCACATACGAATCGCCCCGCTTGAACGGCGCGCCGGGAAAGGCGTTGTCGAACAGGTGCGCGTACAAGATTTTCTCCGTAAGCGTCAATGGCCTGCCGAGTAGCTTCTTGGCCTTTGCCACGCGCTCCGGCAGGTCCGCGTACACCTTTTGAATCATGTCGAAATCGAACGCCATGGAGTGAATCCTTCCTCGAACGGTTGCTTCGGAAAAATGGCCCTTATATTATCGCCGCACCGGGGATGGAGTCCAACGTGCATCGCCATTCTTCCCGGCTGTTCGAGATTCGCATTACGTAAGACAGCAGAGAACAAATATGCCAAAGCGCACCGCAACCAAAATCTTCCTGCTCGTGACGCTGGCCGGTCTTGCCCAAGCCGATCAAGGGGCCAACGACCCGCTCGGTATCGCGCGCCTGCGCGACGACACCACCCGCCAGCTCACCACCTTCAACCTCGAAACCCGCAACAAGGTTATCGATGTGCCGCGCGGCAAAGCGGTCACCGTCGGCGAAGTGAAGGGCAATGGCTACATCGCCAACCTTTGGCTCACCTTCCCCGGCTGGTTCTGGCAACACTGGAACCCCTCCGCGCCGATCAACCCAACCATCCTCAAGACCCTTATCCTTCGAATCTATTGGGATGGCTCCGACAAACCCGCCGTCGAGGCGCCCATGGGCGATTTCTTCGGCATCGGACTCTGCGAAGTGAAGAGTTTCGCGTCGCAGTACTTCGGCATGTCCAGTGGCGGCTTCTACTGCAAGTTCCCCATGCCCTTCCGCAAAGGGTTCAAGATCGAGATCGAAAACCGCGACGACGCCATCGACACCATAGTGTTTATGAATGTCCTCTACCAGTTGACCGGCAATATCCCGAAGGACGCGGGTTATTTTCACGCCCAGTTTCACACCGGCAAGAACGAAGGCCCCAATCCCGTCCATATCGCAGAATGGACCGCCCGCGGCCAGTACGTCGGGTGCACCCTCTCGATGCAGGGGGAAGAGCGCAATTACCTCAGCTTCCTCGAAGCGCCCGAGTACATATACATTGACGATGACTGGGAGAAGCCCCGCATCACCGGCACCGGCCTCGAAGACTACTTCCTCGGCGGCTGGTACTTCCGCGAAGCCGAGTTCGCCGGCCCGCTCCACGGCGTGCCCGTGAAAGACGCGCTCACCGCATCCGTTGCCATGTACCGTGCGCACGACGCCGACGCCATCCACTTCCGCGAACGATTTAAGATGGACTTCGTGAATCCGTGGGCGCCGGAGCGGTTGAAGCCGTTTGTCTATTCATCGGTGGCTTTTGCCTACCTCAACACACCCGAGGGCCAGAACCCGCCGACTCCCAGCGCGAACGAACTTCTCTGTTGGTACCGGCTTCGTGACCGAGACCACCAGAGCATTCCTTAACTAACGCACTTTTCGCGCTTTCGTGATGCGACAACCCCCGCGCTGGTTTCGCTCGCTAGGTTCATCTATAATCGCTGAAACGAGAAAGATACTGCTTTGGGGGCTCAAATCAGTATGGCGCGGAGACCTACACAAGGTCCCACCGCGGCGGAACTCGAAATACTGCACGTACTTTGGCAGCGGGGACCGTCGACGGTTCGGGACGTATACGAAGCTTTGAACCAGGTGCGCCGCACCGGCTATACCACCGCGCTTAAACTACTCCAAATCATGACGGACAAGGGCCTCGTTCGCCGCGACGAGAGCCGCCGCAGTCATGTCTACGAGCCTGCGATCCCGCGCGACACCGTCCGCAAGTCCCAACTCAGCGCACTCATCGACCAACTCTTCGATGGGTCCTGTTCCCAACTTGTGCTCCACGCGCTCAGGGCCAAATCCATCTCCCGCGAGGAGGTCGACGCCATCGAACGACTGCTCGACCAGCACAAGGGCAAATAAACTCACGTTGCCGTGAGGCCAGCCCGCATTTCTCGTCCCGCATGTTGCCGCAGTTTCGCGATGAATCGCCGTGCTCCAAAATCCGACACGCGCAGGATACGTAAGTCATTGCTGCTGAGTGCTATATGTAGCAATAGCACTCAAAAACTCTACGCCGTCCGCCCGCTGCATACCGTTACCATCCGCTCCGATGACAATGCCTCCGAAATCTGTCGTATTTCCCCAAATTTTCCTTGACTTTGGTTTGCAATCCGGGGGGGCGGTTGCTATCCTTTTCGCGTAAGCCTCCTGAAAGTGCGGTTCCGGGAGGCGTGCGGGAATCACGAAGCAACAAGCGAAGGAGCCGAACCATGTTCGAGGTAATCGCGCTCATGTTGCTTTCGCATCAGCCCTTGCAACCCGTAGCGGTGGGGGAGGCCTCGTACTACACGATCGCCAGCAGCAGCGCTTGGACTGCTTCCGGCGAGCGCATGCGCAACGAAGGCTTTACCTGTGCCATGAACACGGGCGATTTCGGCGACTACGTTTTGGTCGTCGCCGAGTCCGGCAAATCGGTTGTATGCCGATTGAATGATCGCGGTCCTTTCGTGAAAGGACGGGTCATTGACTTGTCGCAGGCGGCAATGCGGGAGCTCAGCCCGGGATCGGGCACGGCAAAAGTTTCAGTCTATCGATTGGGACGCAACGCGCCAACCGTAACGCCGATTCGGCGTTAGGCGGCGCTACAAAAAACGATGCGGCCCGGAGGGAAACTTCCGGGCCGCTTCATTTTAAGCGGAGCCTAACGGCCCATTTACGATCCCGATGGCTCGATGCGCACCACCGCCTCGACTTCGGCGAGCTTCGCCAGGTCTTGCACCCGGATGCTCACCAAGAGCATCTTGCCGGAGCGGCGTTCCGCCACGACCTTCCCGCCCGCGTCTTTCACTGCCTTGATCGCGGCGTCGGACATGTCGGACAGATAAACGTTGACCTTGATCACGCCGTTCAAGACCTTCACGTTGCCTTGGGAGTAGTTGCCGTTAACGAGCTTGCCAGCCAAGCCAACGAGCTTGGAGTCCAACTTCGGCGACGCAGCCGCTTTTGCCTCCTCCGTCATTACCGGTGTCGGGGCCGCCGCTGCCTCTGCCGGGCGCGCTTCGCCCGAAATCGCGTCGGCTGCCTTCATTGCCCGGCTTGCGCTCTCTAACCGCTGGCGCAATATCGGAGCGGGCGCCGCGGGCGCGGTGGAAGCAACGCCGTTGAATGCCACGCCAGCATACCCCAGTGCGGCGAGTTGTTCGCGCTCCTTGCCGAAGATGCCTTCGTAGCTGACGCCGTCGGGCATTTCGACCGGTACCTCGACGGTTTTGGGTTTGCCGCCTTCCGTGACGACCTTCTCTTCGACCGCGACGAAACTCGTGAATTGCGTCACGAGTCCGAACTCGAGGCCCAGCTTGGTGATATCGCCTTTGACGTCCTTGTTCGCGTTGCCCCGCTGGATACCGAGCCAGTCCTGCTCCATGAGCCAGTCGATGCGCTTGCGCGCCCAGAGCGGCGCGAGCACGTCGTGATCCGGTTCGGTTGCGGGAAGGTTTACGTCGATCGTGCGCTCGAAGGGGCCGCCCGCCGTCTCGCCGCGCACGGTGATCGCGCCATTCCCGGAGCCGGAGTAGCGTCCGGTCAGCACGAGCGGCTTCGCGGAGAATAAGTCGGGGATAGCCGCGGGATCTGGAAACACTTCGCTAACATTCAGTCCGCCGAAGTCGACCGAAATGTCGGTCAAGACGGGGCTTTGGATGCGTTCGTGGAACCGCTTGGCTGCGGCGTCGCCGTCGGATTCGAGCGAGACGACCTCCGCCTCGCCGCGGCCTTCGCGCGCCATACCGTCTATCAGGAACCGGTTGACTCCGTTCCCGATGCCGAACGAGAAGACGCGCGTGTCTTTCGCGTTTTTCTGGATCGCATCGAGGATTTCCATGTCGTTACCAATGTAGCCGTCGGTCATCATGCAGACGACGCGCAACCGTTCGGGGTCGTGCGGACCGCCGAGCGCGGCGTTGATTGCCGGCATCATTTCGGTGCCGCCGCCGCCTTCGAGGTTCGCGAGGTACTCGAGCGCTTTCGTTTGGTTCGCTGGCGTGTTCGGCACGACTTTGTCGAAGCAGTAGCCGAGTCCGCCCGCAAACGTCACGAGGTTGAACGTGTCGTTCGGGTTCATGCCCTCGATGCACAGTTTCATCGTCTTCTTCGCTTTCTCGATCGGGAAGCCGCTCATCGAGCCGCTGCAATCGATGACGAAGATCATCTCCTTCGGCGTGGCCTGCTGCGGCGTCACGCGCGCGGGGGGTTGCAGCACGAGAGTGAAGAAGCCGCCCTTCGCGCCGGCATGCGACAGTACGGCGTCGCCGATGTCCTGCCCGGCCACCTTGTATTTGAGAACAAAATCACGATTCGGAATTTCGCTCCTGTTCTTCAGCGACACCTCCGCGATGTTGCCGTTGGACTGCACATCCACCTCGTGCAACACGCTTTGAATGTCCTGCAGCGGCAGGCCGGCATCCACTTTTACGCTCAACGAGATGTCATGCCCGGCGCGAGTGCCCTCCGGCGTGATCGGCGGGTTGATTCGTCCTGCGTCCGGCACCTGATCCGTGGCGTTCGGCCCCGCCTTGCGCGGGTCGGTGTTCGGCGCGGTCACGTTGCCGGGGACATACCGCGGGCCGACGACCATGGGGAACGAGAATTCGTATTCGCCGTCCTCGTACTTCAGGTACTCGACATACGAGATCGTGATCTCGATGGTGTTGCCCGGAAGAATGTTTGCGACCGACTGCGTAAAGATGTTCGGGCGCTCTTGATCCAGAAGGCTGGCGGTCTTGCCGGCGTCGCGCGCCTGCTGATAGATGCGCTGCGCTTCCTCGCGCTCCTTGATATTTCCACGGATCACGCGGTTGCCCACTTTCATCAGCATCGTGTCCACCGCGGCGCGGTCGGACATCGGGAACGTGTAGACCGCCTCGATCGGCTCGGTGAACGGGTTGCCGAACCGCTGCGTCAGGGTGACGCGGGCAATGAAGCCCGAGACTTCCGCCTTCACGTCCGTATGTTCGAGCGGACACTCGCCGCCTGGCCGCCCGTCTTTCGGCGGGACAATGATGCACCCCCCAGGCAGAATCTCCCGCTCACGACCCGGCAGCGGAGGGGCCGCCTCCAACCCCGACGCCATAGGGCCTGGCGCCAACATCGCAGCGGCAAACAGCGCCGCGCCAAACTTTCCTAACAACCGTTTTAGCGTAGACATGGGACTAGCTCTCCAATAAGCGTTGATTAACTGCTTTTCGTTCGCGCGCTTACCGGATGAGACACCGCGGACGCAGGGCGGTTCGGGGACCGCGCCGCGAGTATGCCTCCATTACATATGCCCAGCGTGTTGCACTGGGGAATTGACCACGGAGACACGGAGAGCACGGAGAAGGAAGTGTGGCGCCGTGCTAAACGACCTCTGTTTGGTTGACGGAAGTGTCGCGAAAATGCGGAAGGCTCGATTGGGAAACGAGGCTGTTACAAGAATGTACGGGAGGCGTGCAAAGGTTTGGAAGAGGATGGACCGCGGATCACGCGGATCGGGAATCGACCGACACGAGGCGCCTAATGCGGACAGCACCCTGCACCAAAACGCTCCGTCTCCATCCTTCGTGCTCGTAATCGTCCTCGTAATCGTAATCGACTCTTCGAATTGTAGCGTCCGGTCTCCGCGCCGGACGGTCGTGGCCGACAAATCTGCACCAATTGTCACTCCGCCGACTTTCATGCAACAATCATTCACGCAACGTCTTGATGGACCGGAGTAGGCCCATGCCCGCGTACGAATTCAATGGCCACATCGCTGAAGATCATACGATCGAGCTTCCGCTCAACATCCCCACGGGTTGGGCCGAAATTGTCGTCATTACCGATTCAAACTGCGGAAAACGCGCCACGCTGAAGGCCGTGCTCTTCCAACTTGACCAGAGAACGCCACGAAACCAATCCAAGGACGCCAACTGAGCTCTCTACTAGACTCGGATGGTGCGCAGCCCGAAATTTGCGAACCCGGAGAAAGGCCATCGAAGGTGGATAGGGCGCAGATGCATCCTGAGCGAGATCGAGTGCCAGTTATTGCAGCGTTGTTGGAAGTGGGGTAAGCCCAATGCTTAGTTTGTCGGCGCAATTGGGGATGGTCGTAAATAATTATCCGCCTTTATACCACTACACAAAGGACCAATTTCTAGCGGATTTATTGGATAGTAAATCCCTTTTGGCTCGGCCAACGTCGGACTTTAACGACACCGATGAATATATATTGGGATTGAAATTCATCGCGGAGCATTTAAAACTTATCTATGCAGGGATACATCAAGACCACAAGGTCATTGAATTTCTGATTTCGAGGCTTGACCAGCGGCTTATTAAGCGAGTACCGAAAATTTTAGAGTACGTCATCGCCAACATCGAATTTGAAATCGCAAACGTTAGCAATCCTCGTGTGAAAGTTTACGTAGCATGCCTCACCACCGATCCTTTGTCAGAAAAAATGAGAACTGAATATGGGAGATGCATAATACCATTTAACTTCTTGCTTCCTTTTTTTGCTTATTCAGTTCCGCAGCCGTTTACGAGCTCTATGCTTTCGCGTGTTACCTATTCAAAGGCAGAATTCATCGCTTTCATTTCAGAGATGGGTTTTGGCTTCGTTGACGAGTTCTTGCACGATGCGCATATCGTCCTGCATCAACTGAGTATAAATGATCGAATTAATGCTGTGGCATGCTGGATTACGGAGCGTTTGTGTTTGTTCGCGCCAAACATTAAACGCGAGTGTTATGCGTATGAAAATGAGTATCGTTTAAAATCATCGATTTCTACCTATTCTAATACCCCAAATGTTCCCGTGCGACATCCAGCACACAGCATGATGCATTTGCCCAAAATAGCGCGCTTTAAGGATGATGCTAAAAGTCGATATTTCCATCAATTGACAGATCACATGGGTAACTTAATATCACCAGGCGTGATGATTGCTACGGAGGGCGCGGGTGGCTTGCCCGCAATGGTCGACGAATGGGAGCGAAGGAACGCGGCCGACAAGGAAGTATTTTTCCGCGCGCTTGGTAATACGTGATGTCTAGCACAACTGGTGATCGAGCAATCGCGGGCAAATGTCACGGAAACTTTTTGTTCTCGTCGCCAAGTTCCCGCTTGGTCACTCTTGAAGGTCTCCGCTTTGGCATTTGCCATCGACCATGCGGTCACGCAGCCAAATCGTTGAACCACCCAGCCTCTACCACCTCACCTGCACAGACGTCGACTAAATTCCCGTATTCCAGCCGCGTCCGTGCTTCGACATCGTCACCAACGCACTTTCCTTCTGCCGCGCAATTACAGGTGAATAAGCCAGCCCTGCAGTTGACCCCGCCTCGCTAGCGGGGACTTGGCAGGAAGACCCGGCCTTCGATGCGGCAGTCCTTGCCTTTGGGCAGGTAGACGAAGAACGGTGGCGCTAAAAATCGCTTCAATTTTCTGGTTGCCGAATTTCTAGTTGGCAACCCACTCTTGAAAAGCTCTGCTTTGAACTTTCTGGCATGCGCGAGGACAGTTTTATCTTCGCCGATCCTTCCAATAACCAGGCTCCCTGCTGCAATGCATCACAGCCAGAATGAGGATGTAATCTGCTTCGATCGTATACAGCACGCCGTATGGAAATACGTGTGTCAGGCAGCGGCGGACATCGGCATCGAGAATGCGCCACCGATTCGGCGCTTCGGGAATGCGTTGAATGGCGCCTTCAACCGATTCAACGAACCGCTCCGCAAGGACTCCGCTTTGTTCATTGTAATACGCAGTTGCTTCGAGGTATTCGTTCAGCGCTTCGGGATGAAACTCGTAGCGCGTTAGCGCAGGCTGTCACGTACCTTACGGAGGGCCTCATCGCCCGGAATAGTGTCAACGTGCCCTGCACGGACGTCGTCGCGGCGGCGTTTGGCTTCATTTAGCCATAGCGTATCAATGTCACTCAGTTCCGCGACACCCAAACTTTCCACAAGAATGTCCGCCAATCGGGCCCGCGACGCCGCAGGAAGCGCCATAGCTTCTTCTGCGAGTTGTTCTACGCTCGTGTGCATACAATAAGCGTATGCGATGTGCTCGTTGAACGCAAGGCCGCGGATGACGAAAAATTGAGCAGTGCGCTTTCAGCGCGCGGCGATAGGGGCGTGGCCAATTTCCAGGGGCGATGCCCCTGGCTGGGGTTGAGTTGCGCCTTTGGCGCGCGGAACAGTGTGCGTATTTTCGGAGCGGCAGGAGCACGAGTACGAGAATCGCGCCGGATACCTGAGCCGGATGGTCTTTTGTTCCCGCTTGGGAGCGCACTCGGTAACGGAATGCGGCCATGAAATCTCGGGTTATGACGATATTGGCCCGGCGCCGCCCCCTTGTTCCGTCAGAAAAACACGGCCACACCCCCTCACCCCAGTGCAACGCGCTGGGCTAAGAAGTGGACACGAAGTGCATCCCGCGGCGTTGCGCCGTATACTCGCGTGGGGTCTACGTACGCGACGGAGTTCGCAAGGGGAGGTACGTCATGTCGCAGAAAGGTTCGGGCATGGACCGGCGCGACTTCTTCCGACGGGCCGGTGTTGGCGCGGCAGCAGTTGGAATGGGCTTGGCCGCTCAGGAAGCCGCTGCCGACCGCTGGGTGACCGCGCGCAAGCACAATCCCCACGAGCCGAAGACCGGCCGTTTGCTTCAGCCGGACGAGGTCATCGGCATCGGCATGATTGGCGTGGGCGGCATGGGGGGCGGGCACGTCGGCGAACTGCTCGAACGCGAGAAGGGCGGCGAAAAACAACAAATCCGCGCGGTCTGCGACTGCTACACGAAGCGCCAGAACGGAAACCGGAAGCGCGTGAAGGACACGGTCGGGCGCGACGTGGAAACGTACTATGACTACACGAAGGTGCTCGAACGCGATGATATCCACGCGGTCGTCGTCGCGACGCCGGACCACTGGCACGCGCAGATCAGCATTGACGCGATGAACGCGGGCAAGGACGTCTATTGTCAGAAGCCGGTGACGCTGACTATCCCGGAGTCACTCGCCGTTCGCAACACGGCGTACGCAACGGGCCGCGTGTTTCAGTGCGGCGCGCAGCGCACGTCGCAGGATTTCTTCTGGCAGGCGAAGAAGTTCATCGAGAAAGGCGGCATCGGAAAGGTCGTGTGGGCGCAGGGCGATTATGGCCGCAATTCCGCGGGTGGGCCGAACGATCGCGGCGGCGAGTGGAACTGGCCCATCGATCCCGACGCCAGCCAGGACGAATCGTCCGGCGAGAATTACATCGACTGGGAACAGTGGCTCGGGTCCGCGAAGAAACGTCCATTTTCGAAGGCGCGTTTCTTTCAGTTCCGAAAGTACTGGGATTATTCCGGCGGGATCGCGACCGATCTGCTCTATCATCTCCTCGCGCCGATGACGATCGCGCTGGGCCTTAGCGCGCCGGAAAAGGCCAGCGCCGGCGGCGGCATCTACGTGCAGCACGACGACCGCGAGGTGCCCGACACGTTCATGGTGACCCTCGACTATCCCGAGGACGTAACGCTGGTGCTCACCTCGAGCATGGCCAACCGGCAGTTTAATCCCATCACGATTCGCGGACACAAGGCGACGATTCGTCCGCACGACGACGGCATGCAGGTCACCGCGGAAAAGGAATTCGCGGAGTGGTTCACCAAGGAATTCGGCGCGCCGGAAATCATCGTCAAGAACGAGACGCGCGAAGACCACATGACGAATTTCCTGAACGCGTGCCGCACGCGCGGAGCCGTGCATTGCGACCCGGAAACCGCGTACCGTGCGATGGCCGCGGCACGCATGGGTTGCGATTCGTGGCGGCAGGACGAGGTAATCTTCTGGGACAACGCGAAAGAGAAGTACGTGAAGAAACACCCGCGCCCGAACCGCGCGTCGCGCTGGCCGCAGGAACCGGAGCCGACGGCGACATGAGCGAGCGAATGCCGGCGCCGCGGCGCGTCGCGGCCGTGTTGATGTTAGTCTCCGGGGTGACGCACGTCGCACAGTTGTACTTTTATCCCGCGAACCATTCGGCGTGGGGTGCGTCGATCTTCGGCGGAATCTATTTCGCGCTTGGGCTGTACCTGCGTTTCAGCAAAGGCCGGGCCGCGTTGTGGCTGACCGCAATATTGCCCAGTATCGGCGGCGCGCTCGGTGTGTGGCGCTTTCTGCACCTGCACCGCAATCCGTTCAGCGTGTTCCATGTCGCGGTGGACCTCGTCGTGGTGCCGTGCTGCATCTATCTGCTATCGCGCAGAAAGGCGGTAACGGACGAATGATCGATCGTTCTCGAATACTTACGATAACGTTCACTGCAATCTGCGTTTCGTGCTCGTGCTCATCCTCGTACTCGTGGATCGATTCCTCGATGAACGAGTGTCGCGTACGGTGACGAGCACGAGTACGAACACGATCTGACGAATCGTAAACTGGATAGACGCGAAACGCGTTCGCGTAGATGGAGTATTCACAAGTGAAGAAGATAGGCAAATTCGCGCTCATTGCGCTCGTTATTGTGGTACTTGCGGTAGGGATCTCCGTATACGTCGCGAATTCCCGTTACGAATTCCTTTTCGCCGGCCCCCGGGTTTCGCACGAAACGCGCCTGACGCAGGGCGTGCGCGTTCGCGCGGTGGCAAAACCGCCGCTGGCGCGGCCGCTTGTCTCGAAAATGCTGGGCGCCGGCGCGCCATCGCCGTGGATACTCGATCGCGTCATTCCGTACGAGGCCGCGCTGCTTGCGTCGCCGGACATCGTCGGCGGGCGAATGGATGTCGTGCTGTTTCTCAATCCGCAGCGTCTCGCGCCGGTGATTGCGCCCGCGATTGACGCATACGCGATCCCGAAAAAAATCGGCTACGTTACGTGGGCCAGCGACATGTTCGACGTTTCGACGCGCGGCGTGCTCTCGCTCGACGGCTTCATGTCGATCGACGCCGCGACGATCGATGCGGTGAAGGCCGAATGGGGTCTGGTGACGTTGCCCAGCCTGCCGCCGTTCGAGGGCACGCACCTCGGCGAAGTGTCCATAGACAACCGCGATGGCAGCCTGTACACGCTCCTCTCCACGTTTGCGAACCAGCAGTTGCTGACATTGCCGATGCCGCTCGATAGTTTGCGCAAGACCATCGCGCCCGTTGCGACGATGTCGCTAACGGCCGACCTCGCCGGCGACGACGAGTTGGCGATCAAACTGCTCATCGAATGCCAGCCCACCGCCGAACCCGGGCAAGTCACCGGCGTCAGTTTCGCCATCGCGGGAATCTTCGGCGAATTGCAGAAGTACGCGGCGCAGAAAGGCGCGAACCTGTCGGGCGAAAAGCGCACCGAAGGCCAGACTATCATCGGTAATTACACGCTGACGAACGTCAGCGCGTTGGTTGCGTTGTAGCGTTCGACGCTGGAGCGTTTCAAAAAACCACGTAACCGAAGCCCCGTACGCGACCCTTGGCCTCAAAGCCAAGGACCCGATTGCGAGGACGATCTCGATCAGGCACGCGAAGCGGCGGCCACATGATTTGCGCAATCGTTCAAATTCTGTAAACCCTCCCGCCCGGCGCGGCATCCAAGGAGGAAACGAAGAAGGAGCCACCGGTATGCGTGGTCTGGTGTGCCTGTGCGCGCTATCCATCGTTTCCGCAATGGCCGATCCGATTGAGGGCTATTGGGAGGGTGCGCTGACGAACAAAGGGCAGGATTGCCCGATACAGGTTGAGTTCGCGAAAGTGGACGGCAAACTCACTGGATCGTTCTCGATGCCCGTGTATCGATGGGTGGACTGTCCTTTCGACGAACTCGAACTGACGGGCGGAAAGCTGCGTGCCGTGTACGATTCGACGCCGCCGCTGGTATTCGAGGGGTCGCCGCAAGGCCGCGGCAAGAACGTAAGCATCGCCGGCGAGTGGAGCGTTGGCACGTATCGCGCTCCGTTTTCGCTTCGGCGCGCAGCAAAGCCCGATCTGCCATACGCGATCGAGGAGGTGACGTTCACGAACGGCGAGGTCACGCTTGCGGGCGCCGTCTACTCGCCCAAGGCGCCCGGCAAGCATGGGGCGGTGGTGGTCCTTCATGGCAGCGGCGACAACCCGCGCTGGCACTTCGTTCAACCTGCCGATTGGTTTGCGCGGCAAGGCATGGTGTGCCTGATCTTCGACAAGCGCGGCAACGGAAAATCGACGGGGAAATGGTTGGACGTCGGGTTCAACGAGTTGGCCGATGACGGCGTCGCGGGTTTGCGCATGTTGCAGGCGCGCGACGACGTCGATCCGAAGCGCATCGGGTTCTGGGGAATCAGCCAAGCCGGTTGGATTATGGAGGCGGCGGCGCAACGCTGCGCGGATGCCGCGTTCTTTGTGTCGATCTCGGGCGGCACCGCGATTGTCGAGCGCGAAGGGTATTGGGACTACGAACGCGTGTTGCGCAACAACGGGTACTCGGACCAGGACGTCGCAGACACGATCGATATGATGCGGCGTTACAATGCCGTCATTCGAACCGGCGAGGGTTACCAGGAGTTTCTCGAGTGGATGCAGCCGATGCGCGAGAAGCCGTATTGGATGCTGCTGGAGTGGGCGCCGCGCCCGCCGACGGCGATCAATCAGCAATGGTACAAGCGCGTCATGGACTTCAACCCCGAGCCCATCCTGCGCGAATTGAACATCCCGATGCTGTTCCTCTTCGGCGAGGCCGACGACAGCAATCCCACGGCGGAAGGTGTCGAAATGCTGAACCGCGTGAAGAACGAGACCAACAAGGACATTACCGTTCGCGTGTATCCCGGGGCGGACCATGGCATCCGCGTTGCCGCCGCGCCCGATGCGGCGTTCCCGTTCCGCGTTCGCCCGCAAGCCTTCTGGGACGATACGGCGCAGTGGCTGAACGAAAAGGGCATCAATCCGTAGCGCGCTATTTCGGCAACGGCCACTCGAATTCGGCTTCAACCGCGTTGTGATCGGACAGCGCCGTGACCTTCGGGTCTTGATAGGTGTTCACTTTGATCGCAAGCGGTTTCAGTTGCGCGATAGGCGGTTTTGGGTTGCCTAACAGGATGTAATCGATGCGCCGGCCAACGGTGTCCGATTCCTGATCCGTGGTGCCGCCGAGTTGGTCGCCCATCAGGGTAAGCCAGGTGTCGCTGATGCCCGCTTCGCCGCGCGCCTCGCCGAACGCTTTCATCATGACCGAGTACTGCGACCCGGGATCGTTTCGGTACTCGGCCATGCCGCGCGTGTTGAGATCGCCGACCAACAGCAAGGGCCGGTTCGGGTCGCTCTTCGCCTTGATGAATTCGGCCAGTTCCTTGTATTGCAGAGGGCGCTTGTCGTCGGCGCGCGCTTCGAGGTGCGTCACGAACACGTCGATATAATCGTCCTTGGCCGATTCGCCTCGTGCAATGCGCGCCCAGATCGCGCCCTTTGCGGCGAAGCCGTCCGCGCGGAACCCGTATTCTTTTGGCGAAGAGAAATTCTTGTAAACGACGGCGCCGGTCGCGAGGATGGGAAGGCGCGTAAGCAGCAGGCATCCGCCGTTGGTAAGGAAGCCCGCGGGCTTGGGGCTCTCGAACGCGTTCAGTTGGCCGTTCCACGCGGCCTTCACGCTTTCCTTGATCGCCGTGCGGTGCCGCTCCTCGAAGGTCTCCTGCAGTGCGACGATGTCGAACTTGCCGACTTCTTCCGCGATGCGTTTCGCGCGGTACTCGGGATCGGGGCGCTTGTTTTGACCCTCCGCGATCCCCGGGAGGAATTGCACGTTGTACGTAATGACCTTGATCGCGCCGGGAGTCTGCGCGTAGGCGCCGGCGGCGCAAAGGCAAATCGCGAGTATCGCACGCATGATTCGCTCCTTCTGTTGACGATAGCGCCCACCCAGCATACATAGTGGCGCAATGTTCGCCGGACGCTATTTCTTCTTGGTGCTTGCGCGCGCGGGTTTCTTCTGCGCGGGCTTCGGCGCCGGTTTTTCCTCGGGCTTCGGCTCGGGCTGCGCGCGCGCGGGTTCGGGGGTCCCGAGCGGCGCGGCGTTCTTCGCGAACTCGAGACACCGCGCGCGCCATTCCGCAAGCGACGCAACGCCGACCGCTTCGATGGAGCACCCGCTGTCGTTCAACGCTTTCGCTTCGGCGGTGAGCCGTGCGACTTCCGCGAGCAGCCAGTCGGCGCGCTCATGTTTTTCCGCCGAGCCGCTGGTGCTCGTGAGGTATTGCGACTGGTAATCTCCGCAGCGCGCGACGGTGTCGGCGAAGAGTTCGATAAAGGCCTCGCCGGAGTCCTGTTCGATCACGCACAGATTTCGGACGAGCCGCGAGAGCGACGCCATTGCCGGAACGGCAACCTCGCGCGCGATCGAGCCGTCGTGCCATTTCTGCTCGAGTACGGGGAACATGCGCAGGAGCGCGAAGAAGGTGACGCGATCGACACGGTTAAACCCCTGTGCGGCGATGGGCTTGATCAGTTCGACAAATTCCGCCGGAAGGTCTTTTTGAAAGGACTTGTTTTTCGCGAAGCTTTCAGCCTCTTTTCGCGCTGCCGCCCTCGCGACCGCGGCGAGCATAGACCCGCCGTTGCCGCTTAGATACACCGGCGCGGCCGTCAGCGCGAGCCGGATCGAACCGTCCGCCGCCTCGGGCGCGGGAAGCGGATTGTCGTTGGCGTCGGTCAGCGCGAGGTCCGCTACCGTCCCCACGGGAATAGGTTGGACGACCGGCTGGCCCATGGCCCAGGCGACCATCACCCACGCGTTGCACTGCCGGAATACGATGGCCCGCGCGCGCGGCGCCATTGGCAATTCCTCAAGGCACGCGTATCCGTTCAGCCGGTGTGCCATGGCGCTGATGAGCGTGTACGGTTCGCCGAAGGCGTTCTTCGCAAACACGATGCTTGCGTCGATCTCCGGGCTCATACCCTGCTCCGCCTGTGCGTCAAGGAGGTTGCGCGCGATCAACCAGTGGTTCGAGCCGTCGTTCTTCACGTCGGGCGCGGCGAAGAGTTCCTGCATGCGGAAGCCTTCGTACCCCGCGCTCTCGAACGCCGCGCGCAATTGGCCGATTTCGGACGGGGCATCGTTCCCGTGCGGCAGAAACACCTTGTACGCCGATCGGCCGAGACCGGTGGACAGGTATGCGCTAACGTTGGTGAGGCCGGAAGTCAGGACGGCCTCGATCTGTCCGCGCGCGCCGGCGTCGCGCAACGCGGCGGCAAGCGATTCGAGCGTTTCCACGCCGAGATCGGGCACGGACACGCGCCACGCACTGACACTTTCGCCAAGCTTTGCGGCCAGTTGCACGAGCGACGCCATATCGCTGACGGCCGCGGCATCGAGCGCCACAGTCACCTGGAAACCGTCGGCCACCGCGGACGAAACAAACCCCGCAACATCCGGCATGGTGATGGGGACGGTGATCTCGCGAAGTGGAACGCCGCGCAGCGCATGGAGCGTCGCCGGGCTCGGATCGTTCAGCGTGACGCGGACGGGCGCGCGCGCTGCGTTGTTGGGGCGTTTGATACGGCAATAGACCAAATCCTTGGCGACGGTGCTGCCGCCGACCGTCAGTGCGACCCGGACGGTGAACCGCCCGATCGCGGCGGGAGCGCCGTCGATGGGTTGCCAGTGCGCGCCGTTCGCGCGGAGCGGAATCGCCTGCAACGAAATGGAAACCGTGTCGCCGTTGCCGTCCGTGATTGCGATAGCGCCGGTTGCCTGTCCGTCTTCGTTCGATTTGATCTGCAAAATTACCGGCTCATCGGCGTATATGTACGGGACGGGCTGGTCCGGCGCGATGGAAATTTCGAGCGCGGGCGCGGCCAGCACGGCGCAGAGTAGTGCCGCGGCGATCATGTGTCGACTAGAAACGGATTCGTGCGCCGCTCGACGCCGATGGTCGTTTCGGGGCCGTGTCCGCTGTATACGATGGTAACATCGGGGAGCGTCAGCATTTTGGTTCTAATGGATTGAATCAATTGCGGATAACTGCCGCCGGGCAGGTCCGTCCGGCCGATGGAGCCCGCGAAGAGCACGTCGCCGCTAATGACGAAGCCGTCGCCCACGAGAATAACGTGACCGGGCGAATGCCCCGGCGCTTCGCGAATCGCGAACGTAATGGCGCCGACGGAAACGGTGTCGCCTTCCTTAATGAATCGGTTGGGGTCGGGCGACGGATCGAACGGCACGCCAAACATCATGCCCTGCTGGGGCAGCGCGCGCAGTAAGCCCAACTCGTTCTCATGACAGATCAGTTCCGCTCCGGTCTTCAACAGTATTTCGGCGTTCCCGCCGCAGTGATCGCAGTGGCAGTGGGTGTTGACCACCGTCTTGACGGTATATCCCTCGATCGCGTCCAGAAGTTCCGGGGTGGCTTCACCGGGATCGATGACGAGCGCCTCGCCGCTGTCGCGCACGACATAACAATTCTCAATGAACGGCGTCGTTTCGAACGAAAGGATTTCCATGGCACCCCGCGAACCGTGATCGATTACGATGCTACTGACGTTTGGCAGTTGGGATCAAACCGGGAACGCGCACTTGGCAGCAGAATTCGCACATCGCCGGGCCGTCTTGACAACCCATTCCGGCGTACGCGATGATTTCGTCCGTGAAAGCTATTACAGCATATTGTTTGGCGCCCGTCCTTTTTCTTGCGATCACGCTGAACGGCGTGGACGGCATGGTGCTCTGTTTTTGCGGCGAGGGCAACGTCGCTATCGAAGCGGCGTGCGGTGAGACCGGCGAATGCTGCGACGAGCAGCCCGGCGATCTCGCGTACGCCTTGGGCACGCCAGGCGCGCACCAATGCAATGATTGCACCGATGTTCCGCTTTCGGGCGTCGATGCGCCGTCATTGGTCGCATCGCGCTCGACGTCAAAGGCATCCATCGGCGATGGCGTCACGGCGCTACCGGTGGCGCGGGCGGCCGGCGGCTCGAACGAACTTCGCGTCGCGTGCGCGCATGCAGTGGCCGGCACGCGTTTCAAATCCCTCGTCTCTCCCACGGTCGTCATCCGTATCTAGCCTCTCTCCTGTTCCCTGCTTGTCCTTTCTCGCGCCAGTAGTGTGTCCTGAACAGGAGAATTTCCATGTGGCGGATTATTCCGCTTCTACTTTCGCCGATTGTTGCGTTCGCGGGGCCCGGGCGACCGTTCGTGGAGCCCGAAGGTCCGTTGACGTTGCAGCGCGCGGTCGACGCCGCGCTCGAAAATAATCCCCGGCTCGCGCCGTTTGCGTGGGACATCCGCATTAGTGACGCGCGCATCACGCAGGCGCGTTTGCGTCCGAATCCCGAGTTGTCGGTCGAGATCGAGAACATCGTGCTTGGCGGCGGCGCGGACCGCACGACGGCAACGCGCGCGATTGGCGTGGCGCCGCCGGGACTTTCGCTCGAACCTGAAATAGACGGCACGCAAACGCCGCCGATTGCGTTGCGCCCGCAGATATCCCGGGGCGACGGGTCCGCGGAGCTTGGGCGAGACGAGCAATCCGGCGTTAGTGGCCTCGGCAATGCCGAGTTCACGCTATCGCTTTCGCACATCATCGAGTTGGGCGGCAAGCGCGCCGCGCGCATCGAAGCGGCGGAACGCGGGCGCGCGGTTGCGGAGTGGGACTATGAAGTCGCGCGATATGAAGTGGTCGGCGACGTCATTGCGCACTATGCGGAAACGCTCGCGGCGCAGAGCCGCGTCAACGAGGAACGCGCCGTGGTCGAACTGGCGGACACGTTTTCGTCAACCGTGGCGCAACTTGTCGCGGCGGGCAGCGTGTCGCCGTTGGAAGCGCGGCGCGCGCGCGCGGCGGCGGAACAGGAAAGTCTGGAACTGACCGCGCGCGAGCGCGAGTTGGAGCAAGCGCGTCTGCGGTTGGCGGCGACGTGGGGATCGACCAACCCCATCTTTACCGAGACTGTCGGCGACGTTTCGAGTTCACCGGCGCTGCCTCCGCTCGAGACTATTATCGGCCAGCGCGAGCAGCATCCCGCGTTACAGCGCTGGGGCGCGGAGTTGGCGCGGCGCGGCGCGGTGTTTCGGCAGGAGCGCAGCAGCCGTGTGCCCGACCTGACGGTGCGGCTGGGTTACCGGGCGACGGGCGTCGAAGAAGGCGGCGTGCGCGGTTGGAGTTTCGGATCGGATGGTCTTGCTGCCTCGCGCGCGGACTCCGGCGGGGACGATTGGGAGCACTCGCTCGTGCTCGAAGCGTCGCTGCCGTTACCCGTCTTTCATCGCAACCAGGGAGCGATACGCGAAGCGGAACTCAACCACGAGAAACTGGGCGATGAACGGCGCGCGTGGGAAGCGGAACTCGCCGCCGCACTGACGGAGCTGTACTCCGTCGCCAACGCGGCGCGGGAGCGCATTGAAGGCCTCGATCAGCGCATCCTGCCCGAGTTGGAGAAAACTTATGCGCTCACGCGCGAGGGCTATCAGCGCGGCAAGTTCGCGTTTCTTGATGTGCTCGATGCGCAGCGCAGCGCCGTGGGTGCGCGGCTCGAACTTCTCGAAGCGCGCATTTCGTATCAACAAGCGGTGGCCGACATGGAACGGTTGGTTGGCGCGGGTATCGTTTCGGCGATCGAAATCCCCGCCGCGGCCAGCGCCACACACGACGAATCAACGGAGCAATCACAATGAATACATATCGAGTCACATCGCTTGCACTCGCCGCGACGGCGATTGCCGTGGCACTCTGCGGATGCGGAAAGACGGCGCCCGAGGCGGCGGCGCCGAATGCCGTCGCGCCCGCGGCCTCTGTTCCACCAGAGAAACGCGATCCGAACCGGCTTTGGTGCAACGAGCATGGCGTGTACGAAGACGAGTGCGTCATTTGTCACCCGGAAATTGCCCAGCAGAAAGAGCCGTCCAAAGAGGCCCGCGATCCGAACCGGCTTTGGTGCAACGAACATGGCGTGTACGAAGACGAGTGCTACATCTGTCATCCGGAACTCAAGCCCAAATCGGATGAACACGCAAAGGTTGACGATGGTCACGTGCACGATGACCGCGGGCAAGGCAACGCGCCGAGCGGGGCGCTAATCTGCAAAGAGCACAACCTTCCGGAAGCGGAGTGCGGCAACTGCAGGCCGGACGCTCTCGCGGAAATACCGGTGGGCGCCGGCCTGAAAGTACGGTTCGCGTCGGGTGCCGCAACGACGAAGGCGGGTGTTGCGACCGGTTCGCCGGCCCCTGCGTACGGGGGCGGCGCGCGGGAATTCCTCGGGCACGTCACGTTCAATCGCAATCGGCTTGCCGAAGTCGCTCCGCAGACTGCCGGTGTTGTGGTCGAGGTGTTGAAAGACGTTGGCGACGCCGTACGTGCGGACGAAATACTTGGATCCGTCCGTTCGCCGGAAATCGCAGCGGTACGAAAGGAGATGAGCGAGGCGCAAGCGCAGGCGCGCCTCGCACAGCAGACGCTCGCGCGGGAGCAGGACCTGTTCAAGCGGGAGATATCGGCGCGGCAGGACCTTGACGCGGCGCAAGCGGCCGTGGCCGTGCATCAAAGCGCAATTGACGAAGCGCGCCAGCACTTCCTGAGCCTCGGCTTGTCGGAAGAAGACATCAAACGCGTGATGACCGGCGGGAGCATCGAACCGACGCTGCCGGTTCGCGCGCCGTTCGCGGGCACGGTCATCGCACGGAACGCGGTCAAGGGCAAGACGGCAGACGCGGGTACCGTGCTGTTTCAGATCGCCGACCTGTCGACGATGTGGGTCGAGTTTGCGGTGCCGGAGAACCAATTGTCCGCGGTCTCCGTAGGCACGCGAATTCATGCGCGGGTCGAGGCATATCCGGGGGTGTCATTCGACGGCGAGGTGAAATGGATCGCGCCATCCGTTGACGCGGCTACACGCATGATCCAGGCGCGGGCGGAGATTGCAAACCCGCAGGGCTTATTGAAGGACGGCCTTTTCGGGCGCGTCTCGCTGGACAGCACGCCCGGTAATGCCGGTCTCACCGTGCCGGAGACGGCCGTGCAAGACGTGGATGGGCGGCCTGTCATCTTCAAGAAACTTGGAGATGATTTGTTTGAAACGCGGCCCGTTGAACTCGGCGCGGCCAGCGATGGACACATTGTGGTATTGGCGGGGTTGAGCGCGGACGACCGCATTGTAACGGAAGGCAGCTACGTGGTGAAGTCCGAGTTGCTGAAAGCGCGGCTTGGCGCCGGCTGCACGGACCACTAGGCAGCGGCCGCTATGCTCGAACGACTGATAACGATCGCGCTGGAAAACCGTCTTGCCGTGATGATCTCGTTTGCCGCCGTGTGTTTGTTTGGCTTGTGGCGGATGAACGAATTGGAGATCGACGCGTTTCCCGACACGTCTCCGGTGCAGGTGCAAGTGAACACGACTGCGCCTGCGCTGAACGCCGCGGAGATCGAACAACAAATCGCGCTGCCAATTGAACTCGCGATTTCGGGCTTGCCCGGACTTACCGAAGTGCGGTCCGTCTCGAAGTTTGGGTTTGGCCAAGTGGTTGCGGTGTTCGACGATCGCACGCGCATTTACGATGCACGTCAGTTCATTTCGGAGCGACTTAATACCGTCGAACTTGCGGAGGGGATCGATCGGCCGCAACTCGGGCCCATCTCGACCGGGCTAGGCGAGGTGCTCCATTACGTCGTGCGTTCGACCGACCCCGATCGCTCGCTCATGGAAGTCCGCGAACTGCACGACTGGGTCGTTAAGCCCGAACTGCTCAAAGTGCCGGGCGTCGCGGAAGTGAACAGTTGGGGCGGATACGAGAAGCAATTCCACGTCATTGCCGATCCCGCGGCGCTGGTCAAGTACGGATTCACGATGAGCGACGTCGAAGAAGCGCTGCTTCGGAACAACGAGAACGTGGGCGGCGGGCAACTCGAGCGATCGGGCGAATCGCTGTTGGTGCACGGGCTGGGCCGCGTCGCGAACATCGACGAGATCGGTTCGGTCGTGATGACCGCGGCCAACGGGCAGCCAGTGTACGTGCGTGACGTGGCGGAAGTGCGGCTCGATCACGAAATCCGGCGCGGGGCCGTCACCTTTCAGGGGCAGGGCGAGGCGCTGCTTGGGCTGGGCTTTATGCTGCTCGGCGAAAACAGCAACGACGTGACCCACGCGCTGCGCGAACGCCTGGCCGCGGCATCCGCGGCATTACCTGAAGATATCGTCATTACGGTCGTCTATGACCGGACGGAACTGGTCGCGAGCGTCATCGACACCGTCTCGCACAATCTGGTCATGGGCGGCATTCTGGTCATCGTTGTTCTGTTCCTGCTGCTGGGCAACCTTCGCGCGGGACTGCTCGTGGCCGTAACCATCCCGATGGCGATGTGTTTTGCAGTTGTGGGAATGTACGAAATGTCCATCGCGGCGAGCCTGCTCAGCCTTGGCGCGATCGATTTTGGGATTCTCGTGGACGGCAGCGTCGTGATGACCGAAGTCAACCTGCGGCGGTTGCGCGAAGATCAGGCGCGTCTGGGACGCCGGCTCACCGCGGCGGAACGTCTTGCTTCGATTCTCGCGTCGAGCCGCGAAATTGTCCGCCCGATCGCGTTCGGCATGCTCATCATTTTGATCGTTTTCGTGCCGGTGCTGACGCTCGAAGGCGTCGAAGGAAAGATGTTTCGGCCGATGGCGTGGACATTTATCTTTGCGCTGATCGGCGCGCTGGCCATCGCGGTATTCCTGTCTCCCGTGCTTTCGTACTATGGCCTGCCATGGAACGCGCGCGCCGAGCGCCACGGCGTGACGCACCTTCTCACATCCCTCTATGCGCTCCTGTTATCGGCAGCGCTGCGTCTTCGGTGGGCGATTGTTGCAGCAACGTTGGTTGTGCTCGTAATTGCCGCGGTCCTTACGACACGGCTTGGCGCCGAATTCACGCCGCGCCTGAGCGAAGGCGCAATCGTTGGCAACGTGATTCGGCTCGCGGGCGTGGCGATTCCCACGTCCGTGGATTACAACACGCGCATCGAGAAATTGCTGCTTGACGAGTTTCCAGATGAGATCAAGTACGTTTGGAGCCGGATTGGCGTGGCGGAAATCGCCACGGACCCGATGGGCACGGAACTGACGGACATCTTTCTAACCTTGCATCCGCGCGCGCAGTGGACGAGAGCGTCAAACCAGGCCCAACTTCTGACGAAGGTGCAGGAGACACTGCATGACCTGCCAGGACTAAACATTGCGTATTCGCAACCGATCGAGATGCGCATGAACGAGCTGTCGTCCGGCATTCGGTCCGACGTCGGCATCAAAATTCTCGGCGATAACTTCGATGAACTGGTCCGCATTTCCGACGATATCCAGCGCGTGTTGCTGGAGATTGAGGGTGTGGCCGATATTTCGTCCGACCAGATAACGGGACAGCCAACGCTCCAGGTCCGCGTCGATGGGGGACGGTTGCAGCGGTTCGGCGTGCCGCGCGCGGAAGTGTTGGCGTTTGTGAAGGCGCTCGGTGGCATCGAGGTGGGCGCGGTTTACGAGGGGCAGCGTGTATTTCCACTTGTGCTGCGGCTGCCCGATTCGTTGCGGGCGAACATCGATGCGTTGAAGAGCGCGCCGATTCCGACGGAGCAGGGCGCGCGGTTGACGTTGGAGCAGATTGCGGACGTCGTTGTGACGGACAGTCCCGCGACGATAAACCGCGAATGGGGCCGCCGGCTCATCCGGGTGCAGACGAACGTGCGCGGGCGTGACGTGGCGAGTTTTGTCGCCGAGGCAAAACGCCGCATCGCGGAGGGCGTGTCGTTGCCCGAGGGGTACATCGTCGAGTGGGGCGGGCAGTTTGAGAGCCTCGAGCGCGCGCAGGTGCGGTTCGCGATCATCGTGCCGCTTACGCTGCTAGCCGTGTTCTTTCTTCTGTACTTCAGTCTCGGCAGTCTGCGCGACGTGCTAATCATTTATACCGGCGTGCCGTTCGCGGCCATCGGCGGCGTGATCGCGCTGTATCTTCGCGGCATACCGTTCAGTGTCAGCGCGGCGGTCGGGTTTATCGCGCTCTCTGGCATCGCCGTCTTGAACGGCCAGATCATGGTGTCCGCGATCCGTGCGTTTCGCAGGAACGGCGCCGGTTTGGCGCAGGCGTTGGTCGAGGGCGGCAAGCAGCGGTTGCGTCCGGTGCTCGCGACTGCAATCACCGATGTCGTCGGGTTTATTCCGATGGCGGTTTCCACCGGCGTTGGCGCGGAGGTGCAGCGTCCGCTCGCGACGGTTGTAATCGGCGGGCTGATCACCGGCACGCTTCTGACGCTGTTCCTATTGCCGATCCTGTACGCGATCGCGCCCGGGAAGACCGGGTCCGTCACGCCCTCGGGTGAAACGCGCGGTGGGCCTTGACGAGGCGGTCGGTGCTGACGTGCGTGTAGATTTGGGTGGTGGCGATGTCGGTGTGGCCGAGCATTTCCTGCACGGCGCGGAGGTCGGCGCCGTTGTCGAGCAGGTGCGTGGCGAACGTGTGGCGCAACATGTGCGGCGTGACATTGTGCGCGATGTTCGCCGCGCGGGCGCAGCGTTTCACGACGGACCACACGCTGGCGCGCGGCATGCGGCGTCCGCGCGGGCCGACGAACAGGGTATCGTCCTTCACGGGAGCATCGGCGCGGACGGACAACCACGCGCGGACGCGCGTCATTGCGCGCGCGCCGAGCGGGACGAGCCGTACCTTTGACCCTTTGCCGCGTACGCGAATTGCTCCTTCGTCGAGCGAGACGTCGCGCAGAGGCAGGTTCGCCAATTCCGAGATGCGGAGTCCGCACGAGTAGAACAACTCGAGAATCGCCGAATCGCGGATTCCGTCCCGTTTGCCGGTATCAGGCGCGGCCAGCATGCGCTCGATGTCGGTGGGCGAGATGACTTTCGGAAGGCCGCGCTTCAGTTTTGGGGAATCGAATCCTTCCGTGGGGTCGGCGCCGGTTTCGCGTTCGTCGCGCAGGAAGGCGTGGAAGCGGCGAATTGCGCTCAGGTGCCGCGCGGACGATCTCGCGGCCAACGGCGTTTTGCGGAGCGCGATGAGATGGTCGAGTACTATGTCCCGTGTGATGCGCTTGGGATCGTTTATGCCGGACGCATCGAGGAACTCGATGTAAGCCCTCAGGTCGGCCGCGTACGCGGCGACGGTGGCTTCGGCGAGGCCCGCTTCGAATACGGCGGTCTGGAGGAACCGATCGACGAGGGGCCCGAGGGGGCTGACTGATTGCGTGCTATTCACATATCCAGTGTACCGGAGATGTGAATTATTGACAAGTATCCGGTGTCGCGCCGCTCTTCCGGCCGGTTCCATCGGCGCCGGCCTCCGGTTCGACCGCCGACACCGGCTCGCTGAAGATGTTGATCTCGCGCCATTTCTCGCCATAGAAACGATAGAAGAACAGGCCGCTCAACCCAATGATATAGGTCGTTGCGCCGATCCACGCGCCGATAGCCCCGCCCTTGGCGAGGATGGCGAGGGCGAAGGCCAATGGCAGGAAGACGAAGTACGCGGCGATGCCCATGACGATGGCCTGCCACTTGGTGTCGCCCGCGCCGCGCAGAGCACCGGACAATACGATAGTGACCGCGTCGAAACCTTGGAACACGGCGGCCATCAATAGCAGGGTGTGGCCCAGCGAAGCCACCTCCGTGCTCGCGCCAAAGGCCGCCACGAGAATGGGCTTTCCCAAGACGGCAAAGATGGCGCCCATGACGAACATGTAGACAATCGCGATGCGCGTGGTGAGGTAGGCGCGCGACTTCGCGCGTTCGACGTTGCCGCGGCCGATCCATTGGCCGACGATCGGCGCAATGGCGTGGTTCAGTCCGATCGCGGGCATGAACGAAATGTGCATGACTTGAATCGCCGCGTTGTGCGCGGCCAGCGCCACTTCGCCGAAACGTCCGACGAGAAAGCTCGTGAACACGCCCCACGTGATAACGTCGAGCATCCACATGAATCCCGCCGGCATTCCGATGCGCACGAGTTCTTTGACCTTGCGCCACTCGACGCCGATGCGGTGCATGCTGCCGAATTCCGTCCGGGTTGCGCCGCCCATGAAGATCGCCTGCAACACCACGCTCTGGACCGCAAGCGCCGCGACGGTCGCCCACGCGGCGCCGGCCACTTCCATCCGCGGCAAACCGAACTTGCCGAAGATGAGGCCGTAATCGAGCACGATGTTGGTTAGGTTGGAGATTACCGTCACGAGCATGGGCACCATGGGCCGGTTGATCCCCATGAAGAACGCACTGAGCGCCGCCTGCCACGGAATGAGGAAGTAGAGCAGCACGCGGACTTCGAAGTACTCGATCTCGTAGCGGGTAACGTCCGCGGGATGTCCCATCGCGCCAAAGAGGATTCCGGTCAGCGGGTATATCGCGAATCCGATGAGTGACGTCGCAAGCGAGATGTAGATGCTCTGCCAGGCGTAGCGCGTGCAGTTTTCCTTCTCCCCCCGGCCCAGACTTTGGGAGACGAAAGTGCTCACGGAACTGACGAGGCCGACGAACAGGGACGCCACAACCCACGACCACAGCGCCGCCGACCCAACCGCAGCCAACTGGGCCGTACCCAGGCGCGATACAAACGCCATGTCCACGAACTGCATCACGGTAAAGGACATGTTCGAAAGAATGACCGGCCCGGCCATGCGCAGGACTTCCTTCAGTCCGGCCCAGCGCGGCTCGATGTCGTCGACGTGGTCTGCGGTTGTCATTGCGATTGGTCACCCGGCGGAACGGCGCAGCGTACCACACCAAAACCCCACTGCCATAGCGGACCATGCGCACTTCCGCCGGGGCTGGGCGGCCCGTCGGCCGTGGCCGAGGGCTCGGTTGTGCGCGGGCGTGGCCGTGGATTTAGAGGATCGTGCTTTTGGCCGAATGTTATCTATTGACTTAAGATGAAAAAGCGCCATCAAACTGATAGAGCTTGTTTTACATAAACTATGTAAAGTATTTAGTTGTGCCAGTTTAGCGGATATTGCGGATTTTACGGATATACGCTATACTGTTATTCGGACTTGTGCTTAGGGATGGCGCAGGCCCAGGGATGATGCTCCCGGCCGCAAGGACGGGAGACTGTTGGAGGGAAACGATGGCAAGGTTGTGCCGCAATAGGGACGAGGGCTTCTCGCTCATCGAACTGTGCATTGCCGCTGGAATCATGGCGGTGGCCTTCCTTTACATCATCGGGGGGGTTGTCGACGCCAACAGTTCGAATTCCGTGATAACGACGCGAATGCTGGCGCAGTCGCAACTTGTCAGCACCCTCGAGCAGCTCCGCGGGATGGCATTCTCGGACATGATCGAGAGTTCGCCCGTTCAGGTGGACGGCTTGGGGGCCTCCGCCACGCTGTCTTTGGCGGGGGTTGACGGGAGCGGCGGACTGGTCCAGTTCCCGATAACCAACGCAACCGTGGTATCCGCGCTGCCGAATCCGCTTGAAGTGCGGGCCACGATCACCTGGCGCGATGTGAACGGCCGTCTGCTGTCGCAGACGCTGGCGTCGCGGTATAGGCAGTAACCCGCCATGCGAGAGAAACACGGCTTCACCCTGATCGAACTCATGATTGTCATCGCGGTACTGGTGATCGTGATGGGACTGCTCTTCACGCTGGCGCTCAATGTGCAGACCGCGGTGGCGTCGCAGGAGGCGCGCATTGCGGGCCAGGACCAGGTGCGCAATGCAACGCAGTGGCTCACGCGTGAACTGCGCATGGCGACCGGGGTGTCCGTCAACTCGAATGCCTTCCCGGCGACGTCGCTAACGTACCGCCGGGCAGACGATATCGACGGCAACGGCACGGCCGTGGATTCCGGCCTCACACTTGAAACGACCGGTATTCGGACCATACAACGCGACGCGGGCGACGCGAACGGCGACGGCAGCGGGCGCGACCAGCTAGTAATGATTGACGAGAATGGCAACGTAACCGTATTGGCCAACGACTTGCTGCCGGATGAAGACGCCAACGGAAACGGCACGTTCGACGCGACCGAGGACACCAACTTCAACGGCGTGTTGGACCGCGGGCTTCTCTTCCAACAGGCGGGCGGCGGCGTGCTGATTACGATTCAGTCCATGTACCAGCCGAGCCCGCGCGAGCAGGAACAACTTTCGACGATGCAATCCATCGTGGTCCCGAGGAACTAGCCATGAACCGAAAAACCCATCGCAATGACGAAGGTGTGGCGCTCCTGGTCGCGATCATTTTTGTGACCGTGGCGGGGATGATCCTGGGCGCGCTGGCGATGCGCGTTGTGCAGCAGGGCCAGCAAACGACCCAGTACAAAATCTTCGGCGACAGTTTTCCGGTGATGGAGGCCGGCGTGGCGGCGGCGTGGGCCGATCTCGAGAACGGCGGATCGGGCAATATCGGCCTGGGTACGTGGGCGCAGGTGACGACCGACGAGATTCTCGATTTGCCGACCTTCGACGACACCGGAGTGTCGCCGCTCACGATGACGACGATGCCAAGCATCCAATATATCGCGTTTACGAACGCGTGGGAGACGGACGGCATCGATAATGACAACAACGGTACGGTGGACGATGTCGGCGAGACTGACATGTTCACGATCTATGGGTTCGCGGACAATCAGGGCGTTCGCCGCGGCCTGGAAGTCGTCATGGGCGGCTCTGATGTAAACGTCTGGCGTAATGCCATCTTTGCGGGATCGGGCCAGGCCGGCGGACTTATCAATGGAAACGTGGCCATCCACGGTTCCGTGCATTTGTTGGGCGACAACACCGTCTCGAACACGACGGTGCTTGCGGCGGTCGATTTGAGCGGCACCGCGCTCATCCACAACAACTACGTCGGTATGCCCGCGTCGCTGTCCGGGCGCATTCCGGCGTTGACGCCGAAGAACGTGAACGGCGAGATGGTTGAGACATTGAGCGCGAAACTGCGCGTGAAGCGCGGGCTCGTCGGCATGTCCGGCAACTCGGAAATCGGCGAGCCGGACGTGACGGGGAACACGATCAAAGAGACGATGGATGGCACGTTCGTGACGGATGGCTGGACGGGCACGTCGGTAACGGATGACGGCGGGCGCGGTGACCCGACAAACGTGTTCAGCGACAACGGCTGGGACAAGACCTATGACCTTGGCAACAGGGTGCACCTGCCGGTATTCAGCGATCCTTATGTAGAAGTGGGTACGGGGAACACGTACACGGATCCCGATACGGGTTCGCTCTACACGTACGAGAGCTATTGGACGAAAGTGCTGGCGTCGACGGCGTACAACGGCGACATGACGATCAAGGCGAACCAGAACTTCTACTGGAATGCGCAGCGCCCGACCGATACGTACGCGATGGCGGGCAACCGCCTGTCCGGCGAGGACTACATACTGTTTGATGCGGCCACGAACAAGATGGAGATCAGCGGTCAGGTCAAGATCAATGGAAACTTCGCCATTGAGCGTGGCAGCGGTAACGACAAGACCATCAACTACACGGGCAGGGCGGCGATCCTCGTCAACGGCGACGCCACGCTCGACACCAATTTGTACTCGGTCAATTCCGACGGCACCACGGCGAACAGCTTTCCGGTGAACAACATCTTCGGAATCATGACGACCGGCTCGTTGACGATGGGCGTGAACTCGCAGCTTGAACTCATGGGCGCGTTCTACGCATCGCAACAGATTAAATCGACCAAGCAGACAATCGTTACGGGGACCTACGTGTCGAATTACTTCGACATGGGCACGAACGTACCGGAAATCTACCAGGTTCCGACGTTGGCGGACAATCTGCCGCTCGGCATGATTGGCGCCGGCCAGGTGCTGGTTTACGAACAGATTTCGTGGAGGGAGATCGCCGCAGCATGAACAGGGAAATACTCGAATCCGTTGCCCGGAACAATTGGCATTTGCTGCTCGTCATCGCCGTCATACTCGGCGCGGTAGGCTACAAGCTTATCAGCGGAGATGGTTCGGCCACAGCGCCAGTTGCTTCGGTAGTGCGTCCTGCGGCAGCGCAGGGCGTGCGCACCGCGGCACAGACGCCGCGGCGCGACCTTGCCGCCGAGGAACGCGCGAAGGCGCGCGAAGCAACGATGGCGCTCATTCGCGAGAACGAGGCGGCGCTGGCCACGAACCCGGAGCCTGACAAGGCCGCGGCGTACGTCAATGGCATTGGAAACATGTATTTTCAGCGGTTGCAGGATTACCCCGCCGCGGCGAGCCACTTCGAGCGCGCGATTTCCGATTATCCGGACGCGCCGACCCACTATCACACGTTCATTCAACTCGCGATGTGCTATGAACGTATGGGAGACCAGGAAAAAAGGAAGGCGACGCTTCGCCGCATGATGGAATCGTATCCCGCGGATTCGCAGCAGTACGCGTACGCGTATTCCGAGCTATACGGGGAAATGCCCGCCCAGCCCGCACAAGCGGAGTTGGACGATACGACCGCCGGCCCCGCGCAGGAAGCCGCGGAGGCCGCGACATCCGCCGAGGAAATCGCCGTAGCAGCGGCGCAATAACGGCTATGAATTACACGGATGACGGAACAATTGTGCAAGCAGCCGTACGGAGGGTAGCTACAGTGACGCACGTTCGGATCAAAGACTCCGGGTTCACCTTGGTGGAACTCGTCGTCGCGCTCGCGATATTCACGGTCGTGCTGGGCGCTACGGCCCAGGCACTGATTTCGTACTACAGCGCGCTGGATTTTCAGAACCAGCGCAACTCCGCTTTACGCAATTGCGCGGCCGTCATCAGTCAAATGCGCGAAGTGCGCGACGACAACCCCGACGACTTTCCCGGGGCGATCATCGCGGAATGGCAAGACAACACCACGATCGATGGGGCGGGCACACTACCGCAGGAAACAATCACGGTGAATTACACGGATACGAATGCCGATCCTATCGAAGTTACGGTCCGCAGCCAGTGGGTCGATCTCCGCGGGCGCCCGGTAGCGATGAGCATCACGACGATGCTCACGGGAGTGTAGCGCGATGTTAACGGATCGGCATGGCTTCACCCTTATGGAATTGATGATGGTCGTCGCCATCCTGGCGGTCATCAGCGTGCTGGGCATTGCGGCGCTCCAAACGTCGGGAACGGCGCTGGCCACGGCATCGACGAAGTCGCTAGTTCAGGACAACCTGCGGGACGTAGTCGCGTCCATGAAGCGCGAGCTACAACTGGCGTCGAAGACGCCGGACGATTCGCTGCTTCCGCCGCTGCAGGCGGTGGCGGTGAACGCGAACCCGGCGCCGAACTGCGCGACGGAAATCGTATTCCAGACGCCGACGGACAACACCGCGCTGCGGTGGACGGACCCGATCCGCTTTCGTTACTACAACGAGGACGCCAACGGAAACGGCATTCTCGATGCCGGTGAGGATTCGGATGGCGACGGCACGCTGTCGCGGCGCATCCTCCGGCTCGAAGACCTGGACGGCGACGGCGACACAAACGACCCCGGCGAGCAGACCGTAGTTGCGGGGGCGAACAATATTTCGGACGTTCAATTCGTGTTGAACAACAATATAGTGACCATAACGGTCACTTCCCAAAAGCTACAGGGATTCGACACGAGCCATCCGATCACCGCGACCGTGACTTCCGACATTTATCTTCAGAACTGACTTCGGCCACCCCATTGGCGAGACATCGCCGGGACATGGAGGGTACAGCTATGAGCGAGCGACAACGACATGACGAAGGCATGGCCTTAATTCTGGTCGTGTTTGCCATCATCGTGATTCTTGGCGCGGTCACGGTCGTGTTCAACCGTGTCCAGACCGCCAAGCTGCGAACGGACGAAGTCGTATCCTCGACGAGGCTCGACGAGGCCGTCAAGGCGGGCGTAGATTTCGCCATTGAAGAGGTATGGAACCAGTACCTCGAGAACAACGGAAACACGACGGGCAATCTGGCGTCGTATCTTGTATTCGCCGACAACCTTGTGCCGAACAACGAGGACCTGGACGGTGACGGCGAGCAGGACCCGGACGAACTGGACGCCAACGGCGACGGGACGTTTACGTCGAACCCGGGCGGTCTCGATCTCGTGACGGCGGACGACAACATGGCGTTGAGCACCGGCGAACAGATTATGGGCGTAAACCTGTCGCGCACAGACGACGTGACGGGCACGGTGTACACGATTACGGTGACGGCGCGGATCGCGGGCCGGACGCAGTCCGGCGTGCAGACGGTGCGCGTGTCTGGCGCGCCGTTCCGCGGGTTCGAGTTCGGCATCCTTGCCAACAACATCAACTGCATCATGTGCCACGCGGAAATCAATTCGCTCGACCTGTTCCGCAACACCGACCCGACCCAGTATGGGACATTCGACCGCGTCAAGATGGCCGCGCTCGAGTCGCTGATGATCCGGTTGAACGAGAACATCAGCACGGAAGTGGCGGGCACGACGTATTCGCGCGGGCTGATATACAACGAATCGTGGTCGGCGCTTAATGCGGGGTCGATCGCGTCGTCGAACTTCAAGGGCTACCAGTTCAGTTCGACGAACGGCAAGCTGACGCAGAACGGCTCCGGCGCGATGACGGTCACGAACCTGGTGAACGCCGCCCTGGACTCGAACGGCAAACCCGTCCAGTTCGCGAACCTGTATATGAACTATCCGACGAACGAAGCGGACATGACGGACGGCACGCTGCCCGTGAATTTCCCGGCGCCATTCCCGGACGACGACGGCGACAAGATGGTGGACCAGGACGAATTCGACAAGGTGATCAACAGCGCGAACGGCAGTATCACGTTCGAGCTCGATCCGAGCCTCATCGGCGGTTCGGTGACGGCGGGCGTCGCGTATGGCGTACCTTCGGGATCGACCTATTCGGGGACGTCGTTGCCGACCGCGTCGAACAACGCACTTGATTCGCTCTCGAGCGACGGCACCTACGACGGTAACCTGATTCTCATCGGCACCGACAGCGATCCCATCGTGATCGATCGCAAGGTGGCCGTAAACGGCGACATCATGATCAAGGGCAAAGTGAAAGGCTGGGGCCAAATTTACGCCAAGGGCAACGTGTACGTGATGGGAGACGTTGAATACGCGGACGCGCCGGGCGAGTTTGGCGTCGCCGATGACGGCACGACGAACGGCTTCGCGCTCACGGCCGGCGGCAGCATCATGATGGGCGACTACCTGACGATTCGGGCCAAGCAGCACACGGCGGACACGGGCAAGTATCCGGCGGGCGGCTTTATCGACATGCGGCAGCAGAACAAGAGCGTTACGCTCACCAAGAGCGGCCAGCCGAACCAGACCCACACGACGGGGTACTTCGACTCCGGCGTGGTCGACACGGGCGCCGCGCAGGGATCGCAACCGCAGATGAGCTTTACGTCGTCGGAAATCATGTTGTTCAACCGGCGCGAATACGAGAAAGCCCAGGCGGACGCGAGCTACATACCGCGCTACTACCGATTGAAGCCGTCGGCGCCGGTCTACCGGTATACATCCAGCGACGAGCACACCGTGAAATACAGCGAGAGTGGCGTTGTCGCGATAACCAATCTGACGAACGCGGCGGTCCACGATCTCAATCCCAACAACTACTGGGTTTCCGAGAGCCAGCTTCGCGAATTCTGGTACGCGGACGAGATGACGCGGCCGTCGAGCGGGCGTGAATGGAAGTTCGACGGTCTGCTGTATTCGAATAACAGCATCTTCGCAATCACGCGCAGCAGCGGCCGCCACAACTCGAATACGCGCGGCCGCATGGTGATTCGCGGCGGCGTGGTCTCGGCGGACCTCGGCGTACTCGTGCCTGGCCCGGACTTCAGTGCGCCGCGCACGGCGTTGCAGTTGTACTACGACAAACGCGTCGCGAACTTCCTGCGCGTCGAAGACACGACGCGTGTGGCGTTCCGCCGCCTGACGTACCGGCCCGTGACGGGCGAGTACACCGCTACCGCAGGCACCGGCAACAGCGGCGTTGGTGTCGGCAATGGTGGCGGAAATGGCACCGGCAACGAAGGGAATGGCACCGGCCCGGGCGGCGCATAGCCGTAGTTGGGCTTATCAAACGCGATAGGAGAACGCTGGACATGCGACTGTACAAGACGATTGGCCCAATGGCGGCGATTTGGCTGGGCGTATTGGCCGCACAATCCGATACGTTGTACCTGAGGGACGGTTCCACGCTGGACGGGACTGTCTCGCGGATCAACGACAACTGCATCGCGATCCAATCCGGCAACGGTCGAATCGTCTATCAGAACGACGAGATCGATCGCATTGAGAAGAACGAGAAGAAGGGAACGTTGGATCTTGCCCGCGTGAACCCGACGGCGCTGCGGCACGAGCAGGAGCTCGAGAAGGCGACGGGGCTCAAGGCCGAACAGCGCGAGAAGTTGGTCGCGTTGATCGATCGGTTGGGGCGCGAAGATGTAAACGAGCGCAACCAGGCGATCAAGGAATTGGTTGCGCTGAACCAGCAGTTGGACGTGTTTCGATTCTTGAAGGAATCGCGCCAGGGATTTGGCGCGCGCGTATTGCCCGGCGTGTACGAAGTCATGCTCGCGCTGAACAAGAGCGAGACGAAGGCGATACTTTACGACAGCATCGACGACAAGGCGGCGCCGGTGCGCGCGGCGGTGTTGGAACTGCTGGGCAAGCACCGGGAGTTGGCGAGCGTGGAGACGGTCGCGCGCGGTCTTGTTGACGGCGAGGCCGAGGTGCAGATCGCGGCGATCCACGCGCTGGCGGAAATGGGCGAAGAACGGGCAACGCCCGCGCTGATCCCGGCGCTCTCGAGCGCGAACCCGCGCGTCAAGAACGCCGGCAAGGCCGCGCTCAGCCGCATTTGGAGCAAACCGGACAAACCGATCCAGTTCGAGACGGTGGACGACTGGACGAAATTCTGGAACGAATCGAGCGCGACGGTCGGAAAACCGATCGAGCTTGCGTCACTTCAGCCGTTGTATGTCATGCCGGAGGGAACGCACTACGTAATCGTGCACGAATAGTTTTGAGGGAGGGAGTTGTGGTGTTGCATGGCGCCCGGCTTGCCGGGCGCATTTTCTTGGCTACGCCGCGACGGTTCCACCAAACTCGCGAATCAACCATTCGCCGCCAATACGAATCATCTTGAAATTTGTCCCGCTGTAGCCGAACGTCACCCAGACTTCGGCCGTCTTGTAGTCTTCGGAGACGGCAATCGAGTAGTTGATTCCGCTGCCGGCGGCGCGCGCGGACGCACCGGCATCCGGGCCGTAAACGATGAGTCGCATCATTTCGATCGTTTCTCTGATGCGTTCGGCGTGCGTATACGATTCCTTTGCCGGCGGGGCGCCCGGCAACTTGCGCGCGGATTCGCGCAGTTCGGCGAACGCTTGCGCGCCGGCTTCGCTGCCGATAAGACCCAACGCCTCGAACGCGGCCGTGCGGGTGCCCGGACTGCTATTGCTGCCGGATAGAATTTCCTTGAAGTACGGAACGGCGTCGTCGTGTTGCAGCGCGACAATCGCGCGCGCAACGGCGCCGGTGTGGAAATACTGTGGTGTCAGCGATTCGTTCCATGGTCTCGTGTAGACATGCATGGCGCGTTTCAGCAAAGGGAGCGCGTCCATGTCTTCGAATCGCGCGGCGAGCGCAGCCAAGAGACCCAGTTCCTTATCGCGCACACCGGAATCCTGCGAGAGACCGACTGCACTGTCGAGCGCGCTGCGTACGACCGGAATGACATTGGCCGTGCGGGATTTGGACATACCGGCTATCGCCGTTTCGACTTCATCGGGAAGCTTCCCGGCAGAGGCTGACGAAAATCTCCGCCACGTTTGCAGCAGCCATTCGGGATCGGACGGGTCTGTCGTCAGTTTCACGGCGAGTTGCTTCGTTTCGCCGTCCCGAAGCGAGATCGACACGAGCCGACGGTCGACATGGTATGTGCCCACCGCAAACGCGTGAGTGCCGGGGGCAACGCGATCGATGCGGAATTGCCCGTCCTGGCCGGTTACCCCAATCTTGCGTACTTCGGTGTTGTCGTGGCCGTGTTCCCAGGCCAGTTCCGCGACGCAGATTGGAACGTTCGCGGCGGGTTCGCCCGCGGCATCGAGCACGCTGAATTCGATGGTACACGCGGGGCGCAGTACGACGTCGCGAACGGGGTCGGCGTCACTCGTCCACTCGGGCATGCCCGATACCCGGCCCATGCCTTCCGCCCAAATAACCCAGCCGTAAGAATTGCCCCCGAACGCCACGTCCAACGTCTTGTACGTGCCGTTCTCGCTGGACAGCTTCGTAGGGGTTACTGACTTCATCGGCAAGTATGCCGCCATTTCCGGAGTGTGCAGGCTATTTACAGGCAGCGCGAAAATCTGCTTGATGGGCCCGCCTTGCGCATCGACGACGCGCAGCGGACGTGTGTACGAGGGCTGCGGCATTGGCGCGTCGGCGGGCGGTTCCTTCCGCGGGATCGCAATGCGGTAGTACTGTTGTTCGTTCTTACGAACGTATCCGGAAAACGGCATCGCTTCGACCTCGGCGTCGGTGGCGGGCCTTCCGGTGACAGAGGACCACACTGATTCGCCGATTGCGAAGGGCCCCGCATCAAGCGAGATTCTCAGCGGCCCGATTTCCGGCGCCATGTTCGCATCGATTACCACGACGCGCGGCTTGAAGCCTTGTTCCATCGCCTCGACGATGAACGGCGGGTCGGGCGTACGCGGGAAGTTGAAGTAACCGCCCGTGTCGGTGTGGCCGTATTCGGATTTCTCGCCGTTGTGGATTAGCCGCACTTGCGCGGACAGACCGTTACCGGAAGAGTCCGTAACCTGCCCCTGCAACACGCCGACGCCCTGCTTCACAAGGACAATTTCGATCTCGGAATCCTTGGAGGCGTCGAGATCGAAAGTCTCGTTGCCGACGACCTTGAAGAACTCCTGCGTGCTGTATCGGTTGCCTTGCCGTTCGACGTACACGGACGTAGACGCGCTGATCTTCATCCGCCCGCTATTAATGACTTCTACCGAGAATCGTCCCGCGTCATCGGTTACCGGCCAGTTGGGGACGGGCTTGCCGCGATGGTCTTCGTACGTGAGCATGACCTTCACGTTGGCGATAGGCTCGCCATTCGGCGCGCGCACCGTGCCGCGCAGGAGATGCGGCTCGACCGGCGCGGGAAGAACGAGTTCAACGCCTTCGCGCAGTTCGCCGTTCTTTAGCGGGCCAACTTCAACCGTGGCTTCCCGGCGGAATTCGTCGTACACCGAAAGGCGGAACGGCGTGCCCAGATTCTCGAGGTTGCCGATCGTGAAACGCCCATCGTCGCGGGTTTGTGCGGGAGGGAAGAATTTTCGTCCGGGAGTGACTTGGACCCATGTCTTGCCGACAGGCTTGCCGTCGGCGGTGACGACGCGGCCCCGAATGGCGCACCCTTCGGCTGCTTTGAGCACGACGCCATCCACCGAGCCTTTCGATGCGTCGACAGCTACGGGACCATCGACAACGTAGAGCAGCGGGTTCACGGGCAGCGCGGAAATCCAGTGCGTGCCGTAGACGTTATTGTCGATCAGGAATGCGCCCTGTTGGTCGGTCGCACCGGGATTGGAGTCGGGGTTGTGTTGTGAGTAGCCCATAAACATCTGCGCGGTGACCGGCTTGCCCGTGTCGGCGCGGACGACCTTGCCCGTGATGGTGCGCTTGTCGGCCGGAGACGCGGGTGGGCGTTCCTTTAAGACAATTCTGAGCGTTGCCGGCGGCTCGGCGCCGAGGGCCAGCTCGAGATTCCCCGCAAGGTGGCGTTGCGGTTCTTCGCGGTAATGGTTGGCGCTCAATTGAAGTTGCGAATTGGCCGGAATACCGTAGACGCGAAACGTGCCGTCGCCGGCTGAGACACTGGATTCGTTTCGCCCCGAGATATAGATATTCGCATTCGCCAGGGGCGTTTCGTCCGGGCCGAGCGCGACACCATCAATGTTGAATCCTTTTTTAAGGACCACATCGACTGTCTTCATATCGTCGCGCGGGCTTTCGCTGAGCCAAGCGTAGCCAACTTTGTAGAAACCGAACGAGTGCGAAGAACCGATTCCGATATTGGGCACGGCGTAGGCGCCGCCTGTGTCGGTCTCGACTGCGGCCAGGCAGCCGTCGACGGATACCAGCACACCGGCGATCGGTTCTCCCTGTTCGTCCTTCACGACGCCGCGCACCGTGCGGCCAAGGCCGACGGTGACAGTACCCACGGTACCCTGCGCTTGCGAATCATGAATGCGGAACCAGCCGCCGAGCTTTCCGTGGACGACGCGCGCAAAGGCCTGGCCCCGGAATTTGTTCTGAAACGAGGCGTTTCCTTGCGCGTCGGTCTTGCCCTGCTCGTCCGGCTGCAACGGCGTCGCGCGCGGACCGTAATGCCAACTCACGCAGTGCACCGTCGCGTCCGGAATGGGCGCGCCCGATTCGTCGAACACGGTGATGTGGACATCGGCCAATGGGTACTGCGCGAAGGCCGCGGCGCAGCATGCAAGAATCCAGTACGCGGTGCGTAGCGCGGTCATGGCTGTTTCTCCTTGCCGCGTTCGGCGTCGAGGATACGCTGCATGGGTTCGTCGGCGCGGAGGCGCGTTTCGTAGTTCGTTAATGCGCTGCCGATGATCTGTCTTTCTTTTTCGTCCGTGGACGAATCACGTATGGCGCGCAGGCGAGTTGCGCACGCGGCCGCCTGGGTGTCGTTCAAAAGGTCAGCCGTGAACACATACAGCAAAGGCTTTCGCGCTTCCGCGCCCGCGCCGGGAAAAACTTCGTCGAACAATTCGCGAAACCGGACTGCGTTCACGCGGCGCAATTGGTGCAGCGCGTTTTGGAGCGCGTTGCCATCCGGCGTTTGCGCGGTTGGCGTTTCCAGCGCGTTGCGCGCCCTGGTCTCGAAATAGTCGAGCGCTTCTTCCGATACAACCTCCTGCATAAGCGATTCGATGTCGGGGCGAAACGCCGCCCACGCCGGGTCCTCTGCCAGGGCTTTCAAGACACCAAACGCGTTCGGGCCCCAGGACGCGATGATTTCCTTGCGCGACTTCGCGCTTTCCTCGCCATAGCCCGGTTGCGCGTACACGATCTCGTACTCGATCGGTGGGTCGAACCCGGGTGTAATTCGCGTCTCCCACCCGATAGGCGCAGCGCGTTGCACCGGAACGGGAGGAGAAAGGGCCTGAACGCCGCCCACGCCAAATCCCAACATGAAAATAGATGCGACCGGAACAAGTCGACGCACGTTTGGTCCTCCCGGTAACTCCCATAATTCCCGAACCAGCGTACGGGTTGCCTGAAACAAGTCTAGATCGCGGCAATGGAATTAGACGAATTGGCTGACAACGGCGAGACCCGTGGCGACGGAGGTGAAGGTGTCGCGTTCGAGGAGTTTTTCCTGGCCGAAGCGCTGGGCGAGCATGGCGCGCACGGCGGGGATAAGGCTGGTGCCGCCGGTGGTGAGGACGTAGTCGATTTCCGGCGATTTCACCTGCGCCACCTTTTCGGCTTCGTCGATGCTCGCGAACATGTCGTCGAGCGTGGGTTCGATGATGTGGGTGAACTCGTCGCGGTCGAGCCGCTCGCAAATGTTGAGCGCCTCTTTCTGGATTTCGAGCATGGCTTCGAGTTCGTAGGAGAGCAATTTCTTTGCGGCCTCGACTTTCCGCACGAGCGGATATCCGAAGTTTCGCTGAATCAAGCACCGCAGCGATCGGATCGCCTCCGGGTGGGTCGAACTCGCTTCGGTCGCGATCAGCCAGTTGATGGTTTCTTCGGTGTTGAGCTTGTACAGGTTTTGCCAATCGATGATCGCGTTGTACACGTACATCGGCATGGGCAACTGCGAGGGGCCGTACCGCGACCGGCTGCCGAGACAGGGGAACACCTTCGCGCGGATGATTTCCTTGTCGATCGCGTCGCCGGCGATCGGGACACCGGCAACGCCGAGGATTTTGCTTTCCGCGAGGCGTTCGGCGGCGCCGTGGCCGCCGCCGAATTCCATGATGCAGATGTCGCAGGTGCCGCCGCCGATGTCGACGACCATCAACCGTTGGCGGCGGTCGGTCAACACGGCGTATTCGACGCAGGCCGCGACCGGTTCGTAGAAAAACGTTACGTCCTTAAACCCGGCCAAACTTGCGGCGCGGCGGAGCCGGCCTTCTGCGACGTCGTCCTCGCCCGGGGTCATCGAGAAATGTACCGGCCGGCCGAATACCGCCGTCTCGACGGGCGCGCCCGCTTCCGCGTCGACCGCCTCTTTGATCCGGCCCAGGATCATGGCGGTCAGTTCTTCGATCTGGTACTGCGTGCCGAAGACCTCGGTGCCCTTGAAGTCGCGGTACCGGAGACTGCTCTTGATGGATTGGAACAGGCGGCCGGGGGAATTCACCTCGACGGTGGCGTGGGCGCGCAGGGCCTCACGCTTCTGCTCGCGGTCATCGCGAGGACGGTAGCCCTCGGACTTGTCCGGCTCGGAGCCGACGTACCCTTCGATTTCGATGCCGAGATCGACCTGTTTTAGGATGACCTCGCGATCGACGTTGCGCTCGATAAACGCGTTGGCTGCGGACCGGCCGACCAGCACGTCACCCTCGCGCGCCATATATAGGAGGGAGGGCAGGGATCGCGGGCTGTCGTTTTCCGAATCCAATTCAAGCACGCGAACGCCGTTCTCGTCGGCGACCGCAACGCTGGAATTGGTCGTGCCGAAATCAATGCCACAATGTAACTTAGGCATGTGGACGCCAGTCATCCTCACCCGTAACAGCCAATATGACGAATGACGCTACCGGGTCGCCTTCAGGACCTGGCAGCGTCGTACAGACAAAAGGTGAACCACACCCCTCGCGGGCGTGGCTATCTAGGCATACGATATCACAACACGGCTTCACGTGACTACCATTTCCTTTCCTGGGCATTGGTGTGAAACGCCGAAGTAACCACCCAATTACTAGGCCCAGTCTGTTGCACTGCGGGTGACCAAAGAAGACACGCACGACACGAAAGGGGATTTTGCAAAACGAGGGGTAGACTATTGACGCGGTGTTGTGTAAGTGGCTTGGACACAGGAAGATGGGCGCCTTGACGTTTCGGGCGTGTTGCGTTGCGCTTCCAGCGCGCGATGAGCTTGGGCGGGCTGGTTTCCAGGGGCGACTGCCCCTGGCTAGGGTTGCGGTGCGCCTACGGCGCGGAGATGGGTATGTGGTCCCGGAGACTGCACGTTTTTACAATTTCCTCACCAATCGACAGATGTTGCGAGCTACAATTGGGTGTCGCGATGAAGTAGCGTGGGAATCGTTGTGCACCTGTAAGCGGGCATTCGCGGCAGGAGGGAGGACCCGATGCGCGTACCAACCTTTACGAACGTAATGCTTCCGAGCTTGATCATTTGTTTGTCCGCGGTGGGCGCGGACGTTTCGACGACGCCCGAAAATGTTTCGAACGGTACCGCGGTCACGCAGTTCGGGCCGATTACGGACGCCGAGCTTCGGGAGGGACTTTCGGATTCGGAGCTTGCCCGATTGGAAGAACTCATCCCGCACGGCAAAGAGCACAACGCGCGATTCGACCTGACCGAAGACGAACTGAGCCGCGCTACAAGCGCCCAACTGGTCCAACATTACCTGACAAGCCCGATGCCCGTTGCATTCGGATTGTATAGCAAGAGCGAGATCGGCCTTTACCGGGCGTACCGCGAATCGGCAACGTTGACCGAGCTCCTCGAACGAGATGACTTCGTCGATGGCTTCATCGCGTTTTACGCGAATACCAAGAAAGCGATCACCAACCCGGACAGCACGCAGAGAACGTCGGGAGCAATCTCCCTGTCCTTAATGCACGCGGACCATTTGCTCTTGTACGCTCCGCTTTTCAAGCGAACGGCGGGGCATGAGAGGCGCCTGCTTGCGGAGTTGGTCGATCTGTGCCGAACGATTGCCGACCTGAACGCCAAGAACCGCGCGCGGACCGGCGAGGACCTTTACAACAATCCTATCCATTTGTGTCTCCACTTGCTCAAGCGAATCGATCCCGATGGGTTTTCGCGCTGGGACGCCGATGCTGCCTTCATCAAGGACGAACACGCGTTCCTTGAATATGTAGCGCTGCAAGTCAATACGTAGGCATCCCAATCGGAAATGGGGCGCACACGCGGTTTCATGCGTCCCGCTCACCCTTCGTCAGGCGGATAGCCGATCAGTCTAACAAACGGCTAACAGTTGACGAACCGTCATCAAATAACGGGTAAACTAGAGTGGAAAGCCGGAGTTATCTCGAAAACCCATAACCGCTAAATTTAGTATTGACAATTCGAGACACCACAGTATATTGTGTGTTTTACGCCGCAGTGGCTGGTCAATCGGTCGCTGATGACGCTGGGAAGTTGGGGCCGATCCGGCAGGGGTGGCTGGGCTCGGGCGGCTCCTGCAACCTCTTTTCTATGACCATTTGAAAATACGCCTGCGCTAGCTCCGTCTCTACTCGGCGGTTTGGCGTGGGTGGCGGCGGGACGTTTGTCGATTGTACGGGTCGGTCCCCTAGCGGAGGGGCGGACCCGAGACCGTTGCGGAAGGAGGAATTCGGGAGTGATCGAGGCACAGGCGGCACAGACGGTTACCAAGCGGGACGGGCGGACGGTCTCGTTCGATGGGGAGCGCATCCTTCGCGCGATCGAGAAGGCATTCAAGGCGGACCTGTCGCTCGAGCCGAACGACCGGCTCGATGAAGTGACGGCTATTCGTGCTACGGAGATTTCGAATGCCGTGATCGAGGACGCGCTGAACCGCGCGGCGGGCGGGGAAGACCTCGATGTCGAGTCGATTCAGGACTCGGTCGAGCGGCACCTGATGAAGGCGGGCTACTACACGGTTGCGCGCCGGTACATCGTCTATCGCGAAGACCGCAAAAAGGCACGCGCGCTGCGGGGCGACACGACGCTGGGCGGGTTGCCGCAGGCGGAATATCACGTCACCGCGCCGGACGGTTCGCGCGAGCGCCTTCAACCCAACCGCATCCGCCGCAAATTGATCGAGGCGTCGCAGGGGTACGAGGCCCTGGTCGCCGTCGAGCAGATGAATGACGAGGTCATTCAGTCGCTGTACGACGGGATATCGCCGAACGAGATAGCGAAGGCGTGCATTTTCGCGGCGAAGGCGCGGATCGAGCGCGATCCGGCGTACACCTACGTCGCGGCGCGATTGTTGCTCAATGTCATTTATTCGGAAGTATTGCCGTCGGGTGTGGAAGTCGGCTCGGTCGAGGCGGTACACCGTTCGCAATTCAAGCATTATCTCGCCGAGGGCGTGAAGTTGGAACGCCTGAGTCCGGCGCTGCTGGAGTTCGATATCGAGCGCATCGCGGGGGCGCTCGATATCGAACGCGATTTGCAGTTCACGTACATGGGTTTGCAGACGCTGTACGACCGCTATCTCATTCACAACCGCGGGCGGCGCATCGAGACGCCGCAGTATTTCTGGATGCGCGTGGCGATGGGGCTTGCGATCAACGAAGGCGCGCAGAAAGAAGACCGCGCGATCGAATTCTACGAGGTGCTGTCGCGCTTCCTGTTCACATCGAGCACGCCGACGCTGTTCAACAGCGGGACGCTGCATCCGCAACTCAGTTCGTGCTACTTGTCGACGATCGAGGACGATCTCGAGCACATCTTCAAGGTGATTTCCGACGATGCGCGGTTGTCGAAATGGGCCGGCGGCCTCGGGAACGATTGGACCAACGTGCGCGCGACCGGGGGCTATATCAAGGGGACGAACGGGCAGAGCCAGGGCGTGATTCCGTTCCTGAAAGTCGCGAACGACACGGCGGTTGCGGTGAACCAGGGGGGCAAGCGCAAGGGCGCGATGTGCGCGTACATCGAGACGTGGCACCTCGATATCGAGGACTTCCTCGAACTGCGCAAGAACACCGGCGACGAGCGGCGCCGCACGCACGACATGCACACGGCGAACTGGATTCCCGATCTGTTCATGAAGCGCGTTGCCGCGGAATCGCACTGGACGCTGTTCAATCCGTACGAGACGCCGGACTTGCATCACTTGTACGGCGCGGCGTTCGAACAGCGCTACCTCGAATACGAGGCGATGGCCGAGCGCGGGGAAATGCGCCAGCACAAGCGCGTTGAAGCGTTGACGCTGTGGCGCAAGATGCTGTCGATGCTGTTCGAGACGGGGCATCCGTGGATCACGTTCAAGGACCCTTCGAACATTCGTTCGCCGCAGGACCATGCGGGTGTGGTGCATTGCTCGAACCTGTGCACGGAGATTCTGCTGAATACGTCCGCGGACGAGACGGCGGTGTGCAACCTCGGTTCGATCAACCTCGGCGCGCACACGACGGCGAACGGACTGGATGAAGAACTGCTTGCGGGCACTGTGCGCACGGCGGTGCGCATGCTCGACAACGTCATCGACATCAACTACTACCCGACGGCGGAAGCGCGAAACGCGAACCTGAAGCACCGGCCCATCGGCCTCGGCATCATGGGCTTCCAGGACGCGTTGTACCACCAGGACATCAGCTACGCGAGCGAAGCGGCGGTCGAGTTTGCTGACCGCAGCATGGAGATGATCTCGTACTACGCGATCCTCGCGTCGACGGAACTGGCCGCGGAGCGCGGGAAGTATCCGAGCTACGAGGGATCGAAGTGGAGCCGCGGGCTGTTGCCGATAGACACGGTCGCGTTGCTGGCGCGGGAGCGCGGCGGCGACGTAGATGTTGATACCTCCGCGGCGATGGACTGGGCAGTGGTGCGCGCGGCCATTGCGAAGAACGGCATGCGCAACAGCAACACAATGGCGATCGCGCCGACGGCGACGATCTCGAACATCACCGGCGTGACGCAGTCAATCGAGCCGATGTACCGTCACCTTTTCGCGAAGTCGAACCTCAGCGGCGAGTTCACATGGGTGAATACGTATTTGGTGAACGACCTGAAAACGCTCGGTTTGTGGGACGCGGAAATGGTCGAGGACCTGAAGTATTTCGACGGGAGCCTGTCGGAAATCGAGCGCGTGCCGGAGCACATCAAACAGAAATACGTGACGGCGTTCGAGATGGATTCGATGTGGCTGGTCGAGTGTGCGAGCCGGCGGCAGAAGTGGATCGACATGGGCCAGTCGCTGAACCTCTACCTGGCGACGCCGAGCGGCAAGAAATTGAACGAGATGTATTTGCTGGCGTGGCGCAAGGGCCTGAAAACGACGTACTACCTGCGCAGCCTCGGCGCGACACAGGTGGAGAAGTCGACGCTGGACATAAACAAGCGCGGCATTCAGCCCCGTTGGATGAAGAGCAAGTCGGCGTCGTCGAATATTGCCGTGCAGCGGGACGACAACGATGCGCCCGCGCAGGCGTCCGCGCCGAAGGTGTGCAGCATTTTGGATCCGGATTGCGAGGCGTGCCAATAAGGGGCCGGACCGCGGATCGCACGGATCGCGCGGATCGGTACGAAGATGGAAAAGCAGTTGACGGCAGTACAACGGATTGTTGTGGCGACGTGTGTTCTGGTTATTGTGGCGACGTTGCCGGGTTGTCCGCTGGCGAACGGGTTCTTCGTTCGGATCGAGAACAAGGCGGCGGACATCGCAGTGACGGTTGTGAAGCTGCGCGATTTTGACGCGCAGGAGAACGTCGGCGGGAACGTCTTGTTGATACCGGTACAGCCGGGGCATACGCAGTTGAATTTTGTGTCGATGGACAGGGTCGGGAGCGCGGACGCGGTGAAAGTGCGGGTCGAAGGGACCAACCCGCAGCAGCCGATCGGGTTCGCGGTGACGCGCGTGATCGACGGCGGGTTCGAAGCGGGAAAGACCGTGGTCGTTACGGTGGAAGGAAGTCCGACGCAGAGTGTGGATATTGAGATCGAGCCGTCGTAGCAATAATTCGAGTACGAGTACGACGACGAGCAGGAGCACGAGCACGGGGTCTCGTGAAACTTGTAAAGCGGTTTAGCGCAAGGAGAACATTGACGATGTCAGCATGTTGTACAGCGACAGGGATGGCGCCGCAGCCCTACGATTTGACGAAGCGGATCAACGCCGAGGACAAGCGTCTGCTGAACTGCAAGCAGGTGGACGTGAACCAGCTCATGCCGCTGAAGTATCACTGGGCGTGGGAGCATTACCTGAACGGCTGCAACAACAACTGGCTGCCGAGCGAAGTGCCGATGCAGCGGGACATCGAGTTGTGGAAGTCAGACGCGTTGAGCGACGCCGAGCGCCAAGTGATTATGCGCAACCTCGGGTTCTTCAGCACGGGCGAGAGCCTGGTGGGGAACAACATCGTGCTGGCCATCTTCAAGCACATCACGAACCCCGAGGCGCGGCAGTATCTCCTGCGGCAGGCATTCGAGGAGGCCGTGCACACCCACACGTTCCATTACATCGTCGAATCGCTCGGCCTGGACGAGCGCGAAGTGTTCAACATGTACCACGAAGTGGACTCGATCGAGGGCAAGGACCAGTTCGTGATGAAACTGACGGCGGACGTGCTGCGCGACGGGTTTTCGACGGAAACGACGGAGGGCATCCAGCAGTTTTTGAAGAACCTCGTCGGGTTCTATGTGATCATGGAGGGGATCTTTTTTTACAGCGGGTTCGTGATGATCCTTTCGTTCCTCCGGCAGAACCGCATGACGGGCATCGGCGAGCAGTTCCAGTACATCCTGCGGGACGAGACGATTCACCTGAACTTCGGCGTCGATCTCATCAACACGATCAAGGAAGAGAATCCGGGCGTTTGGACGCCGCAGTTGCAGGAAGAAATCTGCGAGATGATCCGCGAAGCTGTGGGATACGAAATTAAATATGCGGAGGATTGCCTGCCGAAAGGTATTTTGGGCTTGAATGCGAACCTGTTCCGCGAGTATGTTCAACACATCGCCGATCGCCGGCTTGAGCGGATCGGGTTACGTGCGATTTACGGATCGCGCAATCCGTTCCCGTGGATGAGCGAGACGATCGACCTGAGCAAAGAGAAGAATTTCTTCGAGACGCGCGTGACGGAGTACCAGACGGCGGCGAGTCTCGAATGGTAGAGATTCCGGAAATCGCGTAGGAGGCGAGGACGGATATGGGGCCCCGGCGGCGACGCCGGGGCCTTTCGTTCTTTCGGGTTTTCTAAAGCGGTCCAGGCTTGGGTGCTTCGCTCCGGAGAGCAGTCTACATCTGACAAGAGAACGAAAAGCGTGATATGGCGATACACTCTGCTTTGACGCGCTCTAATTGGGGTCACGAATTCTGAAGGCCTCGGCGCTCTGTCCAAACACGGACGGAACCTCCAGCGAAGAAACCCTGGTTTTGAATCCTCGGCCTGTTGGCAGCGAATCGGAGACATTCCAACGCAATTTGCCGTCGTTCGGGGTTGATTCCCTTATGGTGGCCACAAACTCTCCGTTGCGATAGAGATCGATCTTCACTCGATCGCCGAGATTTCCGACAGCGTTCCAACGGATACTCGTCCGAAATCCCTGAAACACGTCGCCTCCGCTGGGTCTCTTCACGTTGATGGAGGCCTCGACCGTCACGTTGAAGGTGCAGGTTGAATCGGGCGAGTTGGGAGAGGCATCCGACGCAGTGGTTGTGACTGTCGTCGTGCCAATTGGGAAGAGCGAACCGGACGGCGGGTCGGACACGACCATTACGCCGGCGCAGTTGTCGGTTAAAATCGGTGGCACGAATTCGACCACGGCGCCGGCGACGCCCACGTCGTTCAAAGTCACGATGTCAGCCGGGCACTCGAGAACGGGCGCCTCTGTGTCACGTACGGTGACCGTGAAATTGCACGTTGACGTATTTCCGGTCACATCGGTCGCCGTAGCGGTAACAGTCGTTGTGCCGATGGGAAAACTGCTTCCCGATTCGAAATCTGTCGTCACGATTGCGCCGGGGCAGTTGTCGGTAACTATCGGGGGACCGAAATCTACAATCGCGCTACACTCGCCGGGATCGGTGGACTTTGTGATATTTGCGGAGCAGATTATCGTCGGCGGCTGGGTATCGTTGACCGTAACCGTGAACGAGCAACTTGCCGTATTTCCGGCGTCATCGGTGCCAACGGCTGTCACCGTTGTCGTGCCGACGGGGAAGGTGCTGCCGGAGGCAGGCGATGTAGTCAAAAAGAGGAAGCCCGGGCAGTTGTCCGATATCGACGGTGCCGGATAATTCACGATCGCACCGCATGCGTTTGGAGCGCTCGATGTGGTTATGTTTGCGGGGCACGCAATGGTTGGCGGCTGCGTGTCCACAACGGTAATGTCGAAGGAACATTGGGCCCCGGTACCAGTGGTACACGTCACCGTCGTTGTCCCGACGGGAAAAAACGAGCCCGAGGCGGGAGAGCAGGTAACACCGCGGCAAGCCGCGGTAATCAACGGCGATGGGTACGTGACAACCGCACCGCACTGATTAAGATCGTTGGAACGCACAATATCATCTGGGCAGCGCAGGAGGCACAGGTTGATTCCATCTGGATCAATAGGGGTTCGTAGGCTCGAGTCGGAAGTAACGGCTGCTACCGCAAGGATTGACGGCAATACGATCCACACATTTCGCTTGACGTTCATCGAAGCACCCTCCGCGCCGAGCGCGGCCCGCAACGCCGCGTAACGCGAGTACCCCTGCGATATTCAAAGGTTCCAGGATGTGACCGAAAATACGCAACTCGATAATAACGCGCATTTCGCGTTATTGCAAGAGGCGAAATGCAGTCGACCGGCCTCACGACTTCATTTCCCATCGTTCGGATGTTCGCGTCGCCGTCCGAGTTGAACTATGTGCGCCGAGCGACCCGAGGCGATTTGCAGGGGCCTTCAGCATATCCATACGAGTGCAGCGCGATGGACGCAGGACATGCAAGATCATTTCGCTGAGTGCGTGGCGGCGGCGTGCTCGAGAGGCAGGAGTTCCGGAAATCGCGTAGGAGGCGAGGACGGATATGGGGCCCCGGCGTCGCCGCCGGGGCCTTCTGCGTTTATGAACGCACAATACCGCATGCGAAGCGGAGCTTCCGGCGCGCGTGCGTTCCCAAGCAGGGAGCTTGGGAACGAGTTGATGACGCCACGTGCTCCTGCTTCGTCATCGTACTCGATCTTTTCGAGTATCGAGTGCGAGTACGATGACGAGGCAGGAGCACGAGCACGAAACAGGCGATGTGCTCAAACTGGAATTGCTCCAGGTTGGCACCGCGGTATGACGGTTACCTTGCTTTAGGCTTCACGGCGGAAATGACCGAACGCAGGAGTTTGTTCACCGATTCCGCGTTCTTGAAGACCGCGGCGACATCCGGTTCGAGGACTACCGCGATTGTCCCCGATTCCATTTTCTTTGCGAAACGATTCGATTTGGATTTCGAATAGTCGAATCGATACTCGTCACGCATTTCCGCGGACGCGGGCTTCTTCTTACGAGCGGTGTTCTTCATAGTCCAATCGTTCCCTTTTTGTCGTCTTCCGCGCGCTCACGATTCTGACCCTGTCGCCGCGAGCGGCGAAGCAAACAAGGAGTAGGCGGCGCCGACTCGAGTAGCCGACGATGATCTCGCGGTGCTCGTTTGCCGAATGGTCGAGATCGTCGTGAATCCGCGCCAATCCGTCCGAGAAAACCGTCAGGGACTCCTCGAAACGCACTCCATGTTTTGATTCGTTCGAGTCTGCCTTGTCCGGGTCCCATTCGAATCGCAATGCCACGGTAGCGGGACCCTCCAACCATCCATACAGCGATTCTGCGCTTCCAATCGCGACCATCGTAGTCGATCGAAAGCCAATAACCAAGCGTATTTCGGAGTCGATTCGATGGTCGCCCAGGCGGCACAGGAGTGCAACGCCGTGGGCTAGGAAGTGAAAGGCCGATTCGCCGACTTCGTGGCGGCGGCAAGGACAACCTACGAGGAGATTGACGCTACGGCGTATGGAGACGTTGGCGGGGCGGTGACGGAGTTGGTGATGAGGTGCAAGACGCCGAGCGGCACGGTCAGTTTCATATTTCCGATAACCGTCAGCGTTGTTGCAGGTATGACCTGAGAGCCTTGTTCACTGCGTCGGAATCGGGGAATTGATCGCGGAGATCCGGGTCCAGCATGACTGCGCCATCCTGCAGCGTGAAATGTAGTTCTTCAACGACACCGCTTTCTTTGGCGATCCGGACGCGATGTCCTTCCCGGTACGCGCGATAATGTTTACCGCGAACGCCGTTGGAGAAGTCGTACTCCTCCTGCATGTCGTCTTTGCTCTCGTCAGAATTGTTCATTTTCATAGTACCTGCGTTCGGCATTCGTTGCCATGCGGCAGCCAATAATCCGAATGTGATCCTGTCGTTCAGTATACCAGACAACCAAGAGCCGTTCCCTATCCGAAATCCCTATGTCCAGCCAGCGTTCTTCGCCGCTGGAGTGGCCGAAATCCGGTATTGTGAGCGCGAACTTGTCGTTAAACACCGATTTCGCTTCGTCGAATCCAACGCCGTGCTTCAGCACGTTTGACCGCGCCTTTACCTCGTCCCATTCGAAGACCAGTTCAGACATTGCCACTCCTTGCGGCGTTCCGCGCCAACGAGTTACGAGCGTGGAACATTGCGTGCCATGCGGCAACTAATGCGTAAATATCCGTCAAAAAAGTGCAACGCCGTGGGCTAGGAAGTGAAAGGCCGATTCGCCGAATTCGTGGCGGCGGCAAGGACAACCTACGAGGAGATTGACGCTATGGCGTATGGAGATGTCGGCGGTGCAGTGACGGAGTTGGTGGTTACGTGCAGGACGCCCGCGAGCGGCGCCGTGAACATTGCCGCGGGCGACGCGGTGAAGTTGACGGGCGCGTACACGGTGGACAACGCGACGGCGGACGAAGACGCCGTGTTCGGCCAGGCGCTGGCGGACGCGGATGCAAACAACGTGGCGATTCCCGTGAAGGTGCGGGGCATCTGCGTGTTCAGCTACGCGGGCACGGCGCCGACGGTGGACGGCGTGAAGGGCATTGTCGCGTCGGCGACGGACGGAAAGGTGAAGACGCCGGCGAGCGGCAACGGCCAGGGCGTGAACGTGAAGGTGGATACCGGCGCGGCGCAGGTGCACGGGTCTGTCGTGCGCAAAGCAATTGCTGGATGGACGTAATGAACTCAATGGACTTGATGGACAGCATTGACGCGGTGAATCCGGGTTTTAGATTGCGGTGCACTCTGAATTGTCGACGAGCGGCACTGCGAAGAAGGCGTCGTGAATTCTCGACGGACCCGAGACCCGTCAGACCCGACAGACCCGAGACCCGGAACCGAAGACAACGAACAAAACAATAAACAGGAGTCAATTTCCATGACATACGGAGATCACATGGTTAAGGCGCGCGTCGCGTTCTTGAGTCAGGAACCCGATCGGCTGCGGGCGGTGAAGGGCCGCACGCTGTACGAAACGCTGGGTTCGCTGGGGTTGACGCATGCGCAGTACTTCCGCGCGCTGGGCACGAATGTGTCGGACTATTGCGCGCAGGAGTTTGGAATCGACCTGCACAAGATCACGGTCGATCGGTTTTTTCAAAGCGATCCAAACGCGAAGTGGCTGTTTCCCGACATGGTGCGCGAGGCGGTCGTCGCGGGGTTGAAGCGGCGTCCGGCGTATCCGGAGCTGATCATCCGCGACGAACCGATCGCTAGCACGGCGTTTGACGTGCCGTACGTGGAGGAGACCGCGGCGGAAGAGGAGCTGCGCACCGTCGCGGAAGGCGCGGCGATCCCGGAATCGGAGATCGTCTACGGCGACCGCATCGTTCGGTTGGACAAGAAAGGCCGCGGGATCATCGCGTCGTACGAGGTGATCCGGCGCATGTCCGTGGACATGTTGCGCGTGCACTTGCAGCGCATCGGCGAGCGGCTCGGCCGCAACCTGGACGCGCGGCTGGCGACCGTGCTGGTGAGCGGGGATTCGTCCGGCGCGGGCACGGCGGCGACGACGGTGAACACGGCCTCCGCGGGCACATGGACCTACGCGGACATCGTGAAGGGATACATGACGCTGACGCTCGACCATTACTTCACGCCGACACACATGCTCGCGAACTCGGCACTGGCGCAGACGATTCTCAACCTCGCGGAGTTCAAGGACGCGGCGTTGTTCGATTTCGCGAAGACCGGTAATCCGGTGACGCCGCTTGGCGTGAAACTGATTCCGATGGTCGATCAACCCGCGAACAAGCTGACGATTCTCGATTCGGGCTACGCCGTCGAGAAGTTGACGGAACAGGACGTGCTCGTCGAGAACGAAAAGCTGATCAACCAGCAGTGGGACCGCACGTACCTTACCGTTGTGACGGACTTTGCGGTCATCTATCAGAAGGCGCGCGTGGTCGTCCAGAGCGACTGGACGTAGCGGGCGCTGCGGCGGGGGCGCGCTCGGGCGCCTCCGCCGCCGAGATTTCCAGATTTTCGGCACCTATCCGTGCTCGTGCCCGTATGTCGTCACCTGACGTGCGAGAGCACGAGCACGGCAATGGAGCGAAAAGAATTCCTCTAAGGAGTAAACAATGCCGAACTTCGCTACAGAATCCGACGTGCGCTTGCGGTTTCAGTTGAACGACGCGGCACTCGTGCCCGCGGATTTGATTGAGGCGTGCATCGACGACGCGCACAGAGAGATTGAGCGGTTTCTCGATCCGGAGGTGGACGCCGACCCGCCCGACCAGGAACTGGTAACAGGCGAGACGCTGCTTGCGGGCGCGTACCTGTACCGCGCGCTGGCGGCGAAGGACGCGTTTTGCCAGCGCAACGTGACCATTGGCGGGCAGCGCATCGAGGAGGGCGAGCGGTTCCGCGCGCTGATGGCTATCGCGGCGCTAACCGAGAAACAGGCGTGGTTCGTGCTGGAACCGTATCTCGCGGCGCAACCCGTGCGGCTCGTCGTGGAATGCACCGAATCGGCTCCAGTGCTGGGAGACGCGTAACAATGGCCGTGACGCTGGGCGCAATCATCTTCGACCCCGATTCGACGGCCGTGCGCGAAACGCACGACGAAGTCGGCGGACGGCGCGAACGTGTTATCGAGATTTCCGGAATCGTCGCGGGCGTATCGGACGCGACCGCGATACACGACGCACTGGACACCATCCTGAATGCGGCGTCGGTCGACGATTACGGCGCGGAGCTGTCGGTGCGACCGGGCCGGCGGATGTTCGTGCGGCGGTCGGAATTTGTCCGGAACGTGGCCGCGCGTCCGCTGACCGGGGCGTTTGTATTGAAGCTGGCCGCGCGCGATCCGTTCGAGGAGTCGACCGCGCTGCACAGCGTCGCATGGCCGATCACGGCGTCGGGCGCGACACTCGAGTTGACGACTGCGGGCAACGCGCCCGCGCGTCCAGTCATTCGGCTTACCGCAACGGACACGATAGTAAACCCGGCATTCTCCGACGGCACGCGCATTTTGTCGTACAGCGGAACGCTCTCCGCGGGCGATGAACTCGTCTTCGATGGCGCATCCGCATCGGCAACTTTGAACGGCGGCGATGTATTGCCGTACGTCTCCGGCGAATTCCCTGAATTGAGTCCGGGGGGAACAACGCTGACGTACTCGGACGACGCAACCAGCACGCACAACGCCAGCGTGACGGTCGAATACCGCGATCGGTGGTGGTAGCGCGATGACGTACCGATTAGAGATTCTCGACACTTTTGGGCGCCGCATCGCGTCGTTCGACGACGTGCCGCTTGTCGAGGCGGTCCGCCGCTCGCCCGATCAGCGCGACAGCGTGCGCGGAATTCTGTCGGCACGCTTCGGCAATCTCAGTCCGGGGTACCGAATCAAGGTCTTTGTCGAGGGCCGGTTGTTTTGCGATGTCCGCGTGACGGAGGTTGTCCCGCGTTGGAGCGACACGCGAAAACTGATCCTCGACCGGTACGTGCGGTTTCACGAGGCCGTCGAGTTTCTCGCGGAAAGCGAAACCGCCGCGGGCAATTCGATTGTGTCGCGCGCGTACGCGAACCAAAGCATCAGCGCGATCGTGAAGGACGCGATCAACCGCGCGTTGGGATCGATTCATTACACCGTGGCGCACAGCGCGTATCCGCAGGGCGCGGAGCGGGAGTACTTGAAATTTCTCGCGCGTAAGACGCCGGAGAACGAACTGCAGATCGGCGGCATCGCGACCGGTCAATGGGTTGGAGGCGTGCGCGTGGACACGAGCGCGGCATATGCGAAAGACGGCGACACGATCGCCGGGATCGTCGTGGACGGCGCGGCGTGGCCGGACCTGCGCATGCTGATGATCGATTGCGAAGAGTCGTCGCGCAACAGCCACGCGATTACGCGGCACCCGGAGGTTGCCGATTGGACGAACGCGCAGTACGACGCGAGCGGGTACAAGCTGCGGGCGGACGCCGCCACGGCGTCGCTGCAATCGCTCATCGATACGCACGGCATCGACTACATCGAGTTGAATCCGCACAAAAACGCGCTGGGCGAGTACGACGATCGCGTGGATGCATTCGGGCGATACATTGGCATGGTGTACGGCAACGGGCAGTGTTTCAACGCGGCGCAAGTCGAATTGGGCCATGCGGACGTGTACCTGTACCAAGATGGCCTTTACCACGACCCAGACATGGCGTTAAAGGATTTCTATTCGTATCGCGGTACGTCCGCCGATTCGATTGAGGACGCGCCGACAGCGTTGATCGCGTTGGACACATCGGTCGGCATACTCGAGGCGCTGACGGCGCTGGCATATGCGGCGGGCGGCTACGTGTGGTCGGTCGACGAAGAAATGGCGGTGCAGTTCTACAAGGCCGTGCGGCCGGCGCGGGTGTGGTACTTCGACCCCGTGCGCATCGGCGTGGCCTACGGCGCCAATCGGACGGAACTTGCGAACGCCATCTATTTCGACGGCAACCCCGTTTCCGGCGCCGTGAGCAAGACCTACGCGCGCGGTGAGAGCATCGACGAGTATGGCTTCGCCGCGCGGTCGCTCGAGTACTTCGGCATCTCGCGCGAGGAGGACGCGGACAAGCTGGCGGCCGGGCTGCTGGACGACCTGTCGTACCCCGAGCGCGTGGGCAGTGTCGAATTCTTTCACGGCAACGCGGAGGTGGCGGCCGGCGATCTAATCGAGGTGCGCGGCGGGCCGTTGCAGCGGAGCGATCGCGAACTGGAACACGAGTTCGGCGGCCGTTTCGCGGGAAAGTTGATCGCCCGCGTGAGGGAAGTTGTGCACCGGTTCTCCGGAGCGCACGTTTCGACGCGCGTCGAGCTCACGTCGCCGCTGCGCAGCGTGGCGGCGCCGCTGAGCTTCATGGTGCGCAGCCAGCCGATCGGTTCCGCGGTATTTCAGTTCCGGCTCGACGACGCAGGCGTCGCGCTCGACGGCGTACATCACTTGGACTAGGAGACAACGAATGGCCATCAAAGGTTTGGGATACACGAAGACCACGTGGTCGTTTGAAGAGCGGCCTGTGTCGTCCGCGAAGTTGAACACATGGGACAACCGGATCGAGTTGGCGCTCGAACTCGCTTTCTATTTGTTGAGCCACGCGTGGGGCGGCGGCGACGGCGTGATTCGCAAGGCCACAGCGGACGATCTGAAAGTCGTCGCGAACGCAACGCCGAACCTGTCCGTCGTGGTGAAGCCGGGCTACGCGTTTATCTCGAAGTTTCCGTACAAGCTCGCCGCCGACGCGTCGACGGCAGACGTGGTCCCGCCGGTAACGCAGCCGCGGATCGATCTCGTGCAGGCGCGGCTCAACACGTGGGACGTGAGCATCGTGACGGGGACGGAGGCGGCGTCTCCGAGCGCACCGGCTGCGCAGTCGGACTGCATTCCGCTGGCGAGTCTCTATCTGCGCCCGGGCATGACGTCGATCAAGAACACCGACGACGCGACGAACGGATACATCGTGGACGCACGAAACTTTATCTAAGAGGACCTATTGAAACGACGAAATACAACCAAGTAAGGAGGAGTTATGAACGACATGAGTCAATTGGTTTCGGAGCCGGCGCTGACGACGTTGGGCGCGGTCCTGGGCGGATTGTGGGCCTTCTTCAAGGCGAGCGATTGGTATCAGCGCGCGCGTGACAACCGGTTTGCCGAGGCGTTAAACGCACTCGAGGCCGGCGTGCAACAGACGTACGACGTCTACGTGCGCGCGGTGAAAGAGGCGAGCGCGGACGGAAAGTTGTCGAGCGAGGAACGCCGCCGGGCCCGCGAACTCGCGCGCGACGCTGCGATTGCGTTCGGCCGCACGCGTGGCGTGGATGTCATCGGATCGATCGGACACGACTACATCGACCTGTGGATCACGAAGTTGGTGAAGCAGCGGAAGGCGGCGTAGTACGGGGCAGAAACTCGATTACGATTGTGAATTGTTATGGAGCCTTGCTTCACCCGAAGTCGATGCGAATTGCAGAGATGACACTTTCGTGATCGTGCTCCTGCTCGCCACGCGTAATCGATACTCGATAATCGAGAAACGAGCCACGAGTACTATGGCGACGCACGAGCACGAGCACGAGTAGTCGGGAAAGTGGGGATTTGCAGGGTAGCACGAGTGTACCGTCGCTCGAAAAACTCGATTTACAGAGCCTCACACCCCACCTCTCCCCAACCCCGGAAGGGACGCTTCGGCGTCCCTTCTCCGTTTTTCTTGGTCGAAAAGATTATGATGGCGCGTTTGCATTCGGGGATTGCCGGGGTCGTGATAAGTCTGTCCATTACATCCGTCGTGATTGCGTGGGCGCTACTGCGCGTCCTTGCGTTGCCGCGCACGCTGGAATCCTATATTGCCGCTACGTTGGCCGGGTTGTGCATTCAGAGCGCGGGTTTACTCGCCATCGGCTCCGTCAACTTGGTGGCCGCGCAATTGGCGACCCTGCTCGTTGCGCTGGGCGGAATTGCGTTTGCCGTGTATCGGCTGCTTCACGGCCAATCTCTCCTCGTGCCGGTCCCGTTTCGTCCCGCGCGCGGATTTATTGGCGTCGCGAGCATAGTGGCGATGGGTGCGGCGTTTGCCGCGATAGTCGTTTCGGCGCGCGCGCCGGCGACAAGTTGGGACGCGGGCGTCGCGCATCTCGCTCTTCCCGCGGAATACGCGCGGGCGGGCCGCATTGTTGCCGTGCCGGGCAACAACTATTCGGCGTATCCGCAGTTGGTCCATACCTTGTTCGCCGCGGCCCCTGGTTCGTTGGAGAAAGAGTCTGCGCAGCTTGCGTGGTTTTTCGGCCTGTTGCTTTGCGGCGGCGCATCGTTTCTGGCGCTGCGCATCGGCGGGGAACGCTGCGCGGTCGTCGCGCCCGCAATCATTTCAACGACGCCACTCTTTCTCGAACAATGCCCGGCGCCGGGAATCGATGTGCCGTACACCGCGACGGTCATCGGTGCGCTCGGTGCGCTCGCGGCGTGGAAGAACGACCGGCGCACGGGCTGGCTCCTGCTCGCGGGAATTCTTGCGGGCAGCGGGTGCGGAATCCGGCACACGGCGTATCTCGTTAACGCGATGCTCCTTTTCGGTGTCCTGCTGCTCTCTGACCGCAGGCGGCTGCGCGACAGCGCGATCTTCTCCGGCACGATGGTGGTGTGCGCGGCGCCGTGGCTGGTTCGCACCGCTGTCGTCAGCGGAAATCCGGTGTACCCATTCTTCTCATCTGTGCTGGGCGCAAACGCCGCGCCGGACGTGGATGTAGCGGCAATCGGTGCGCACAGCTCGATTCAGGGCAGCGGACTCCTGCAGTTGCTCGCCTTCCCCTGGTCGTTGACGATGAATCCGGCGCACTACGGCGGGTGGAGCACGTCGCCCGGCGCGTTGTGGCTTGTGCTGGGCGTGATCGGCGTTATTGTGGGCGGACGCGCGGCGCATTTGCTGGGTGCGTTCGGCGTGGCGGGCTTGATCGCGATTTTTTTCTTCCAACGGTTCGCGCGGTACGCGTTCCCTTTTCTTGCGCCGCTCATGGTGGTCGCATCGTTGCCCGTCGAGAAACTGCCCGCGTTGCGGCGCGTGACCGGCGCGGCGCTTGTTGTTTCGTATGCGCTCGGTCTTGCGCCGTCGCTGGCGGGCGCGGCACTGAAGCTGCCTGTGGCGCTGGGAATCGAGCCGCGGGAGGCCTATCTCGCCGCGCGCGTCGAGCGCTTCCCGGCGATGGCCTGGGCGGCGGCAACTTTCCCGAAGGATGCGGTCGTGCTCTCGCTCGATCCGCGCGGCTATTATTTGGATCGGAGTGCCCACACTAACTTCGAGGCACTCAAGGGAATCGCATCGGGCGATGCCGAGTCACAGCGCGCGTGGTTGCGCGAGAACCGGATTGGGTATCTCCTTTATCCGAACAAGTACGTGACCGACTCGCCCGCGTTTCGGGAGACGGGCGTCGGCGCAATGGTTGACGCCTGGCGCGCGGACATGGCGCACTTCACATTGATCAAAGAATTCGAGTTGCCCAACCCGCGCGACGGCGGGACGGAGCGCGTGGAGTTTTATGAGTTCAAGCCCTGACAGCAACCACGAAGAGTTGACGCCGCCGCCCGTGCAGCGCGTGATCGCGCGCAACACGCTGTGGAACGTGGCGGGCCGCGCGTGGGACGCGATCAGCGTGCTGGTGCTGACGCCGTACATCGTGTGGCGCATTGGATTGACCGATTACGGCGTATGGGGCCTTGTTGCGTCGTTCTCCGGTTACGTCATGCTGTTCGATCTCGGGTTGTGCAGCGGATACGCGAAGTTTATTGCCGAATACGCGGCGCGCGGCGAACGCGAGCGCATATCGCGGTTGTTGTCCACGGCGGTGTTTGTGTACGCGGCCTTGGGAATCGCGCTCGCTGCGATCGGGTTTCCCGCGCTTGGAATTGCGACCGACTGGTTCGCGACCTTCATGGGTATCGCCACGGAAGACCGGGCTACGCTCGTGTTGCTCGTTCAGTTTGCATTCACGTTGTTCCTTGTGAACAACTGCGTCGTTCCGCTCACCGCCGTGCAGCCGGGGCTTCAGCGGATGGACCTGTCGAACGCGATCGGCTTCGGTGTGTCCGTTGTGAAGATGATCGCGACGTTCGCGCTGCTCGAAGCCGGATACGGATTGATTGGCCTGATGTACACTTCCGGTTTTGTCGCGGCGATCTTTGCGCTAACCAGTCTCGTCATCGCCTACAGGCTGGTGCCGGGGCTCAAACTTTCCCCCATACAATTCGACCGCGACGAGTTTCGCGCGATGTTCAGCTACGGGTGGCGCGCGCAAATTGCGCGGCTCTCGAATTTAGTGACCTTCGAGACCGATCTCGTTATTGTCAGTTTTCTGTATCGAACGCTCGGGCTCGTAGGCATGTACAAAGTCGGCCTGGAACTAGCGAATAAGGTTCGGCAGATTCCGCTGATGTTCATCGGCGCACTGCTACCCGCGGCTTCTGAACTTGACGCGCGCGAAGACGAAGCTCGGCTGCGGCGCCTGTATCTGATCAGCACCAAGTACATATCCGCGATCACGGTCCCGCTCTCGATTTTTTGCGCCGCGTTCGGCGGCGTGATCATGCAAGCGTGGATGGGCAGCGGTCTGGGCGATGCCGCGTGGGTGTTTCGCATACTCATCGTCGGCTACGCGGCGAACATTCTTCAGGGACCGGGAACGAGCATTGCGCTGGGCAGGGGCAGGCCCGACGTGCAGATGAAACTTGGCCTGATTTCGATGTTCTCGAATATCGCGCTGACTATCGCGCTCGCCATCGCGATTGGCTATTTTGGCATCGCCATCGCGACCGCCGCATCCATGTTCGTGAGCATGTTCTGGTTCTTACGGGCGATGCGTGGCGTCGCGGGCGCGGGCGGCGCGCGGGTGTGGCGCGACGCGATCCTGTGGCCGTTGTTGGCGTCACTGCCCGGCGCGCTGGCGTGTGTCGCGATCGAAATCCTCTTTGCCAGCGGCGCAACCCGGATGACGAGCGTTGCGCTGCTCGGCGCCGGCGCCGTGGTCTTCGGACTCACGTACCTGGCGCTGATTCGCTATCTGCCTTTTCTCGATGCGTTCGACGCGCATTTTCTCGAACACACCCTTAAGCTTGAGCGTGTGCCGGGATTCTCCCTGGTCACGCGCCGCGCACGGCGCCGCACGGCGCACGCACCGGCCGAATGAACGCCGCGCTTACGGTCGTCGTGCCGACGTTCAATCGCGTGGACCTGTTGCGCGAGTGTCTCCAATCGATCCGAGAGCAATCCATGCGCCCTGCCGAGACAATTGTCGTCGACGACGGTTCTACAGAGGACGTCGCCGGGTTCATCTCGCGCGAGTTTTCCGAGGTGCGCCTGGTGCGAATGGACAAGAATGGCGGGTTCTGCCGCGCGGCGAACGCGGGGTTTCGCGCGGCGACTTCTGAATTCATATTTCTTCTGAACAACGACATGACGCTCGACCACGACTGTATCGAGCACCTGATGCGTGGCGCCGACGCGCGGACGCTCCGTACGCCGCTCGTGCTCTTCAAGTCCGATCCGGACACGATTTACTGCGCGGGCGACCGCATTTTGACGAATGGCCGGCCGGAACCGATAGGGTTTCGCAAACCTCTGGCGGGTTCCACGATGCCAGCTCGCGTGTTTGGCGTGACCTTCGGCGCCGCGCTGATCCCACACGCGGCGCTTCGCCGCGTTGGATATCTTGACGAAAAGTTCGTCGCGTACTTCGAGGACGCGGATTTCTGCATGCGCGCGCGATGGGCGGGACTTGACTGCATGCTCGTGCCCGAGGCCGTCGCGTATCACGTCGGCTCCGCAAGTCTTGGTGGCAAGACATCGCGGCGCTCGATGCTCTGCTACCGCAATCACGCGCTGCTCGTGGCGAAGAACTTTCCACTTGCCGTAATCCTGCGCTTTCTTCCCGCGCTAGTCCTCGAGCGATGGCACCAGGCGGGCATGATGCTTTCGTCCGCGCGCGCGGAGCGCGGGGCAATCGGCGCGTTGGCGGTGTTGCTTGCGGGGACGAACAGCCTGCTGGCGACGATGGCGCACGCGATTCGCGGGCGTTCGCACTTGCGGTCCAGGGCGATAACCAATCGCGAGTTCATTGCGCTGCTGACGCGCCCGGACGAGCGGCAATGAATTGGGTGCGCACTACGCCGCGCCGCGTGTGGATCATCTGCGCGCTTTTCGCGCTGCTGCAACCGTTGACGCACGCGCTTGTCATCTACTGCGCGCCGGACGATGTAATTCCGACGGGATTGCACAAACCGGACAGCGCAATCTTCGTTCATACAATGCGCATGTTCGAGACGGGGTTCTACTCACCGTACGTCACGTGCCGGTCGGAGTTGGGCGATCATTCGTGGCGGCTTTTCACGACGCCGTTTTTCTTGTTGTACGGCATCGCCGGAGCGCTGGGTTCGCTCGCGGATATAGGCGCGTTTACGATGCTGGGCCTCGCAAACGGGTTCTGCGCGGCGTGTTATCTGCTCGCGGTGTACCATTTCATGCGGACGATTCTGCCGAAACACGCGGACCGGGCATTCGTGCTGTTTACATTCAGCGGCGGCCTTGGCGGCGTGACGTATGCCGCATGCGCCGTGTTTGGCGTCGCGGACACGCCGGCGTTTTCGCAGTGGTTCTACCGGTTCGCCATCTACGACCTTGTCGAAGGCACCAACCTTGCGCCGTACCTGCTGATGCCCCGGTTGTATTACACGCTTCCGCTCGCGCTCGGGTTTGCCGGACTCACCTCGCTGTTGGTGTCGTGGCGCATACAATGTCCCGTGCATCTCGCCTATTCGCAGGCGCTCTTGTTTGTTTGCGTGCTGCTTAACGCGCGGCTGGGTCCGCCGCTGGGCGGGATCGCCCTTCTGTATTTGGCGCACGAACGGTCATTTGCGTGGCGACGCCTGGCGCACGCCGCGCTGCCGATCGCGCTTGGCGTTGCATGCGCGTCCGGGATTATGCGGCTCAATCCGTCATTTGTCGCAAACGTTCACTCGGTGGTGCGCCAGCAGATGTGGTTCACGTCGTTTGTCAGCGCGGGCTTTCCGCTCCTCATGTTTGCGTGCCCGTTAATCGTGCGCGACGCCCGCGCGCTTACCGGGGCGCTGCGCGCCGTGACGTTTGGCGGACTGGGTTTTCTCGGCGTGTTCACGGCGCTGTTCTTCTTCTACCAGTTCTACTACGGCACGGTGCTTACCGGCGCGGACCACGCCGCATCGGTGAGCGTGTCCGACATCGCGTTAACGGGCGTTGCGCTCGGTCTGGTGTGGAGCGCCCTGGGACCACGCGCGCACGGGCGGCCGGAGCACGGCTGGCTCATCGCGTGGGCGGTATTGTTTACGGCGGTGGCGGTGTCCGCGTTCGGACAGGGATGGTTCCTGCGATTTTCGCCGCAACGGTTGATGGTCTTTCTTGGGGTCCCGCTGTCGTTACTCGCGGCGGAGGCGATTCGTTGCGTCGAGACCGTGCGGCCACGCCTGGCGACGGCGTGCGTTGCTTTCGTAATCGGTATAGGGGTCCCGGCGATCGCGGTTTCGTCGCTTGTGTTTCAGGGTCCGCTCGGCATGCGGCCGGGGCTGGCGTCGGACATCGGAATGCATACCGCGTACCTTCGCGAGGAAGACGCGGAATGTCTGGCGGAACTCGGACCGGGCGTGGTCGCCGCGCCGTGGCCGTACAACGACATCCTATCGACGCGCGACGGCGTGCGCGTACTCGGTGGATACGGCGCGGCGGACTTGTCGGGCGAGGATGCCGGCGAACTGGCCGCGCAGGTCGCGGAGTTTTTCACGCCGGGCACAAATGCTGTAAAGCGCGGCGAGTTCCTCGAGAGGTGGTGCGTGAACCATGTGTACCTGCCGTCGGACGCGAAGGCGCGGGATATTCTGGAAGTAGAATTGGATCGGTTACAGGCGATCCATCGAATCTACTCGATCGATGGCGCGGTGCTATACGCGGTCAACTGAGCCGCGCTACTTCGCGGCGCCAATCTCGGACTTGATTCGCGCCGTGATTTCCTCGCGCTTCGCGCGCGCCTCATCCATCGGCACGCCGGGCGGCACGTAGGGATGGTTGTGCCCCGTGTACGTCAGCCAAGCATCGCGCATGAGCGACATGCGTTCGCTGATAACGGGCAGCAGCGGCGCGTGCTGTCCAAGCAATTCCTGCACGGACCGCAATGACGCGGCTTTCGCGTCGCCACAATACGCGATGAACTGTTGCGCCATGAACCAGTGGCCGTCGTCCCCGGGGTGTACGCCGTCCTGGGCGAAGGTGAACTTGGGGTCGCGTTCGCGCCGGCGCTGCACCTCATTCGCCATGGGACCGTGAAGATCGATCACCTCCCAGCCGCCGGCGCGCTTCGACAACAGCCATTCGCCGTACCGCGCCAACACCGCGTCGTACGCCGCGACGTGCGACGAGGCGTACTCCGCGTCGTAGACCGGCGGGGTCACGTGAACAACGCGCGCGCCGCGCTTCACTACGGTGTCGTGCAACGTCGTAATCCCGTCGCGGTAGCGCGCAAAACGGTCCTCGTCGAACGGCTTGTAAACGCCACAGTTCATTCCGTAACACGCGAAAACGAGATCGGGGTCCGTCTTCTCGAGCACACTTTCGAGTCGATCCATAAGATAAGGGCGGTCGAACTTGCCGTCGGCGTGGCCTTCTTCGGTGAGACCGGAGACCGTTTCGCTCGACAGCCCGACATCGATCACTTCGATATCGCGTTCCGAATATCGCGTGAGCAGCCACGACTCGAAATTCGTCACGTAGCGGCCGTCGTAGGTAATGCTGTCGCCGAGGAACAGAATGCGTTGGACGTTGCCCTGCGCCAGTTCGTCCGCGATTGATTTGGGTTGCGCAGTGGCGCACGCCGCCGTCAGGGCGAGCGCAGCCAGCGAAGTTGCCGATATTTTCGGTCGTAGCATGCTCTATTGCTTTCCTGTGTTGTGGTTGCCGATTGCGACCGTGGAGCGAAAGACGCCCATTGTACGCGAAGTGTACGCGATTACGAACCCCGCGATTGGACTTCGCGGAGCAACACGCTACACTCTCCTCCGGTCTGGGTAATGCGACTTGGGGTCAAGAGGGCCGAATCGTGTATGGATGGTTTGCACCTGCGCCGCACATCGAGCGCCTTCCCGAAGAGGAAGTGAAGCGGCGCTATCCGCTGTTCCGCTGGCAGATTCTCGAAGCGACCTTCATCGGGTACGCGACGTATTACCTCGTGCGGAACAACGTCGGCGTCGTCGCGAAGGACATGAAGGCCGCGCTGAACTACGACGACGCGATGCTCGGCAACATTCTCGCCGCAACGGCGATCAGCTACGGCGTCGGCAAATTCCTTATGGGTGCGCTGTCGGACAGAAGCAATCCACGCGTGTTCATGAGCGTGGGCCTGATGCTGACCGCGATCTGCAATTTCGCATTCGGCGCAACGGCGGATTACAGCACGCATTTTTACCTTTGGGTTCTCAACGGTCTGTTTCAAGGCATGGGGTGGTCGCCGTGCGGAAGGTCGATGGGGCATTGGTTCAGCGAAAAGGAGCGCGGACTGACCTTCAGCATTTGGAACACGTCGCACAACGTCGGCGGCGGGATTGCGGGCGTGATTGCGGCGGAGGCCGCGGTCCGGCTTGGCGGATGGCAATACGCGTTCTTCGTTCCGGGTGTGTTGGCGGTGATCGGTTCGGCGTACCTGTTGCTGCGGCTGCGCGACACGCCGCAGTCCGTGGGTCTTCCACCGGTTGAGGAGTATCGCGACGATTACACGGAGTACGAGCGCGTTCACGGTGTGAACGAGCGCGAGCTGTCGTTTTACGACCTGTTTGTCCACAATGTGCTGTTGCACAAATGGATTTGGCTCCTCGCCATCGCGAACTTCTTCGCGTACATCACACGCTACGCGATGATCGATTGGGGTCCGCTCTACCTCCAGGAAGTGAAGGGCGCGACCGTCTCGAAGGGCGGCATCGCGGTGCTGCTGCTCGAATGGGGCGGCATTCCCTCGACCATCTTCCTCGGCTGGATATCGGACAGACTGGGCGGGCGCCGCGGGATGATCGCCGCGCTGGCGATGATTCCCATTATCGCGGCGTACGCGATGATTCTGGTAATCCCGCCGGGGTATCTCGCGATCGACATGGCCATGCTCGTCGTCATCGGGTTCTGCATCTATCCAGTGATCAATCTCATTACGATCATCGCGTTAGACTTGACGTCAAAGAAGGCCATCGGTACCGCGGCGGGATTCATTGGTCTATTGGGATACCTGGGCCGAACGACCCACGCGAAAGGGTTTGGCGCGCTGCTGAAGCACTACAAAGAAGTGTACGACGTGCCGACGGCGTGGAACTTTGTGATCGCGCTGACGCTCGCGTCAACGGTGATTTCGTTTGTATTGTTGCTATTCACATGGAAGGTAAAGCCGCGCGCGTGATGGTAGGAAAGGAAGCCACGATGAACAACGGTGTACTTCGAGCCTATGTCTTGGCGCTTACATTGATGACGCTTTCTTTGGCGGAGGGGCCAATCGATCTGACGGCGGCGACAATTCTCGTGGCAGAAGACGCGCCAACGCCGGAACGGAAAGCGGCGGACATGCTGGCGGACGAGATCGAGAAGCGGACGTATGTGCGGTTGCCAATCGTATACGAGTGGCCGAGCGATGCAGCGTCCGTCATCGCCGTAGGCACCAACAAACATCTTTATCCGTTTTTTCGCGGGCGTCTTGATCGACAGATGGGCCAGTTGCCAACCACGCCCGAAAGCTACGCGATCAAGCTCGTAAACGCGGACCCACCAACCGTTGTGGCGCTTGGCGCGGATTCGCGGGGTGCGTTGTTTGGCGTGGGCCGCCTGCTGCGCGAACTGCGCATGACGCGCGGATCGGTCACGTTGCCGGACGCGATCAATATCACCTCGTCGCCGAAGGTGGCGTTGCGCGGGCACCAGGTGGGATATCGCCCGAAGGTAAACACGTACGACGCGTGGACGCCGCAGATGTACGAGCAGTACATCCGCGACATGGTCGTGTTCGGCACGAACGCAATCGAACTTATCCCGCCGCGAAGCGACGATGCGCCGGACAGTCCGCACTTTACGCTGACGCAGATCGACATGTTGGCGCGCGTATCGCAAATTGCCGCGGACTACGGTATCGCGTTCTGGTTGTGGTATCCGGCGATGGACAAGGACTACGGCGACTCTGCAACGGTCGAGAAAGCCATTGCGGAGTGGGCGGGAGTGTTCGAGAAGATTCCGCACATCGACGCGCTGCTGGTGCCCGGCGGCGATCCGGGGCACACGGAACCGAAACACCTGATACCGCTGTTGGAGAAACAGACGGAGAACCTGCACAAGTTCCACCCGAACGCGCAGATGTGGGTATCGCCGCAGGGGTTCACGAAGGAATGGATGGACCAGTGGCTTGGCATCATGAACAACGAGCAGCCGAAATGGCTTACGGGCGTGGTGTTCGCGCCGCAGAACCGGCTCGGCCCGCAGGAGTTTCGCGCGGCGATTCCGAAGCAGTATCCGATTCGGCATTATCCCGACATCACGCATTCGTATTCGTGCCAATATCCCGTGCAGGACTGGGACATTGCGCTGAAGCTGACACACGATCGCGAGCAGATCAATCCGCGGCCGGTGGCCTATGCGGAAATCTTCCGCTGGAGCAATCCGTATAACGACGCGGGGTTCATCACGTACTCCGAAGGCGTGAACGACGACGCAAACAAGATGCTGTGGAGTGCGCTTGGCTGGGACCCGGACGCGGACATTCATCAGGTAATGCGCGAGTATGCGCGCTACTTCATCGGGCCGCAGTATGAAGAAACAATAGAAAAGGCGTTGTTCGGTTTGGAGCAAAACTGGGTCGGCCCGTTGCAGGAGAACAAATCAATTCCCGAGACGCTCGCGCTGGTGCAGTCGATCGAACAGGCAGGCGATCCGCATGTGCTGTTGAACTGGCGCTTCCAACAGATCGCCTATCGCGCGTATTTCGACGCCTACGTGCAGCAGCGCGATAATTACGAGTTCCATTTGGAACAAGAGGCGATGGGAGCGTTCGACCTGCTCAAACGCGTCGGGTCGAACGCCACGATGGACGCGGCGCAGAAAGTCCTTGATCGCGCTGCGACGGAGCGTGCCGCGCCCGAACTGCGCGAGCGCATCAGCAATCTCGCGGAGGCGTTGTACCAAAGTATCCGCATGCAGACGAGCGTGCCGCGGTTTATGGCGATCGATATTGGCCGCGGCGCGAGTTTCGACTTCGTGGATCGGCCCTTGAACAACAAGCTGTGGTTGGAATCGCGCTTCAAACAGATACGCGAAATGCCGGACGAACCGGATCGCGTCAAGGCCCTTGAAGAGATTGAAAACTGGACCGATCCGGGCCCGGGCGGGTTCTACGACGATCTCGGCGACGTGCGCAATCAGCCTCACCTCGTGCGCGAGGTGACGAAATACTTCGATCCGGAGAACCGAATCAACCCGCTGCTCGGTTATTATCCGCGTCCGTTCGACCGTCGTGTCTCGTGGTTCGACGACGCGGAGACGCGTTTCGAAGCGCCGCTCTACATGCGCTATGAAAACCTCGACGCGAACGCGGAATACAAGGTGCGCGCCGTCTACGCCGGCGACAAGTGGGACACACAGATGAAACTCGTCGCCGACGGAATCCTCGTGCACGATCTTATCGATAAGCCGAATCCCATCGCGCCGCTCGAATTCGATATCCCGAAGGATGCGACGCAGGACGGCGCGTTGACCCTCGAATGGACGCAGACTCCGGGCCGGGGAAGTTCTGGACGGGGTTGTCAAGTTGCGGAGGTGTGGCTAATTAAGAAGTAAAGGTTCTCTCCAGAAACTGAATTGTTCGCACCATGCCAAATCGGCAATAATTTGCTCGGTCATCCCATGCGCACACTCCAAAAGGTACGAATCAAGAACTTTAAGTCAATCCGAAGCCAAGAGCTGGCGCTCGGATCTCTGAACGTATTTATCGGCGGAAACGGAGCGGGTAAGTCGAATCTGATCGAAGTTTTCCGGTTTTTGCGCGAAATCACTACCCAAAATCTATCAGGCTACACCCAGCAAAAAGGCGGTGCCGAAACTCTGCTTTACCTCGGCCGAAAGAAGTCTTCTTTCATGGAGTTTTTTTTGGAGTTTGGCGAAGGGCACACTTCCAATGCATACGACGTTCAACTTCGCGCGACTGACCAAGATTCATTCATCGTGGCGCAAGAGATTGTTTATTACCACGACAAAAAGAATTACCCTTCTAAGCCGTACGACAAAACAGTCGCCTTGTCAGAGAAAGAGTCTCGACTCAAAACGATTAAACACATATGTGCGCGCCAGGTTGTAGCAGACCTTGACAGCTATCGTGTATACCATTTTCACGATACAAGCGACTCGGCGGCTGTGAAATTAACCTGTGACGTCAACGACAATCGGTACTTGAGACCACAGGCAGAGAATCTTGCTGCCTTCTTATATTGGCTGCAGGAGAAGAAACAAGACTATTTTGAGAACATCCAGGACACTACTCGTCAGATCGCGCCATTTTTCGATTCATTCCGCCTTGCCCCATCACGGTTAAATGAGAGAAGAATTCAGCTTGAGTGGAAGCACGTAGGCAGTGATTCGTACTTCAATACTTCGTCGCTCTCTGATGGCACGCTGCGCTTCATTTGCTTAGCAACGTTGCTTTTGCAGCCACAATTGCCAACTTTGGTCTTGCTCGATGAGCCGGAATTGGGACTTCACCCTGCAGCAATAACACTTTTGGCTCACCTTCTTGCGTCTGCCTCAACACGCACGCAAGTAATGGTTGCAACACAATCAGTAACGTTAGTAAACCAACTGGAACCAGAGGACGTGTGGACGGTAGATCGCAATGATGGTCAAAGTGTCTTCCGCCATCTCAGCCGGGCCGATATGTCTAACTGGCTGGATGACTATGCCCTCGGAGAACTGTGGGAGAAAAATATTCTGGGTGCAAGGCCGTGAGTAAGCGGGTATTGATTCTCGTCGAGGGGCAGACGGAAGAGCGTTTTGTCAAGGACATTTTGAGTCCAGCATTCTTTGATCTTGATTTGTATTTCCATGTGACGCTGTTGGTGACCAAACGAGTGAAGAGCGGGCCGAATTTCAAAGGAGGAATAACAACCTTCGGCAAATTCGAGAAAGATGCGAATCGGCTGTTGAATAGTGCCGGCGACGCCCTCGTAACGACTCTATTGGATTACTATGGGCTGCCCAATGACTTTCCAGGAATGAGGGATCGCTCTCAAGAACCAACCCCACTTCGACGCGTCAAACATGTCGAGCGAGCTATCCATCATCATTTTGGCGCGCCCTCCAATTTTTTACCATTTTTGGCGCTTCACGAATTTGAAGCGTGGTTATACTGTTCAGCGTCCGAACTCCCACGTATTTTGACTGAGCAGTCTAGACAACAAAGATTCGCGAAGATTTGTAATAGCGTCGCCTCACCCGAAGAGATCAATGAAAACCCCAATGCCGCACCATCAAAACGGATAAAGGATTTGTTTCCGGCATACAGAAAAGTCATCCACGGGCCCCTAACCGTCGCAAAGATCGGTTTAGAAGTTATACGTGAACAGTGCCCACATTTTGCCGAGTGGTTGACAAATCTGGAAGATTTTGCGAATTCATGAAAGGTACCCTCTTCAATTTCCAGCAAGCCACGGCACGACTTACCTTACTGCTTTAGATAGTTTTATCTCCCGTTAGCGGCGGCCGGAGCGGCCTTGATGCGCGCTTTTGCGCGCACCGTGGCGCTCTCCGTTGTTTCGCGCATCGTTGCCGCTGCGACGCGCGGGACGTTCGCTGCGTTCGTGTTTGCCTTCCGTGCGTTCGGCTTTCGCTTCGTGCGTGCCGAGGAAGTCGCCGGCGCGATTCTTCCGGAATACGCGGTCGAACTGCGTCGAGCCGGCGCGTTCCGCGCGCGAGTACGTGTCGCTTGAACGGCCGTTCCGGCTGTTCATGCGTTCATCGTCACGGTTGTTGGCGCCGTTGCCGTCGCGATGGCCGTTGTCGCGCGGCGCGCGGCGCGCATCGCCGTGCGCACGCTCGCGCGGCTCGTGGTTTCGCGCTGCACCGTGACGCGCATCGTTACGCCGTTCGCTGTCTGCGCCCTCGCGCGAGGCCGAGCGCTGGCGATTGTCCGAGTTTTCGCGCGCCTCGTAACTACGCGGGGCGCGCGCGCGATCGCGATCGCCGCCGCGGCTGGATCTGCCGCGTCCATTGCGGTCGCCGTGGCGCGAGGTTACATCGCGTTTGCGGTTGCCCCAACGTTCCTGCTGCGCGGGACCGTTGGTATCGATGTGGATGGCGCCGTCCCAGTCTTCGCGGGGGATTACGTTGCCGAGGTCGCGTTCGATCTCGCGCAGGGTGCGTCCTTCTTCGGGGCACACGAGCGTGTACGCGACGCCGCTGGCGTTGGCGCGGCCGGTGCGGCCGATGCGGTGGACGTAATCGTCCGAGCAGTTCGGCACGTCGAAGTTCACGACGTGGCTGATGCCCTGCACGTCGAGTCCGCGCGCGGCGACGTCCGTCGCGACGAGGACGTTGTAGTGTCCGGCGCGGAAGCCGTCGATGGCCTGCTGGCGCTGGCGCTGCGAGCGCCCGCCGTGAATCGCCTGCGCTTTGAAGCCTTCCTTGTGCAACGCTTTCGCGATCTTGTCGGTGCGGTGCTTGGTGCGGAGGAACACGAGCGCGGATGTCACCTCATCCTTGCGCAGGATATCGGCGAGCAAACCGAGTTTCTTGTCGCCGTGCACAGCGTATACGCCCTGCTTCACGTCCTTCGCGGGCTGCGCGGGCGCGCCGACCTGAATGCGGATGGCGTCGCGCTGCATGCTCTTCGTCAGTTCGGCGATTTCCTTCGGGAAGGTCGCGGAGAACATCATTGTCTGGCGTTCCTTCGGCACTTCCCGGAGAATGCGCTCGATGCTGGGCATGAAGCCCATGTCGAGCATGCGGTCGGCTTCGTCGAGCACGAGGATCGACAGGTGCTTGAAGTTCACGTTGCCGCGCTGCATGTGATCGATCAGGCGGCCCGGCGTCGCCACGATGATCGGCGTCCCGTTGCGCAGGGCCTGCGCCTGGCGCTCCATGCCGACGCCGCCGTATACGCACGCGGCGCGAAGGCCCAGCGCGCGCGCATGGGGATCCAGCACATCGTGCACCTGCTGCGCGAGTTCGCGCGTGGGCGCGAGGACAAGCATGCGCGTGCCGCGGACGTTTTCGCGCGCGAGGCGCGTGAGCGACGGCAGGCCGAAGGCAAGCGTCTTGCCGGTGCCGGTCTGGGCGATGGCGATCACGTCGCAGCCCTCGAGCGCGACAGGAATGGCCTGCGCCTGGACGGGGGTTGGGGTGGCGATCCGGTTCGCCTTCAACACACGGAGGCAACGCGGATCGATGTTCAGGTTGTCAAAAGACACAAAATACTCCCTATGGGTACTGCGGTGCATCGATTAGGCACACGTGACCCGTGAGGCCTTTTCAGCACGATTAAATCGGGGGATAACGCTCAGGCGGGAAACCCAGACTCTGGAATTGCGCTATGTAGGAGAAAAGACTGTGTTAATTTACCTGCGACCGATTCGGCAGGCCTACACTGGGGAGGAGTCTAGCAGGTTTGGAACCGGAAAGCAATTGGCTCCTTAACGTGGTTAGATTGAACGATTTATGCCTATTTTGGATTTTGGATTTTGGATTTTGGATTGAACGCGGAAAAGAGGGATATACTTTGACACTTCTGGGGATTAACTTGGGCGGAGGGTTTTTGAGTCATGGCATCGGGTAAGCGGTTCAAGATTGCGTGCATTGGCGCGGGCAACGTGGGCGCGGCGTGCGCGCAGTATTGTCTGGATATGGAATTGGGGGACGTTGTCCTGACCGACGTGGTCGAGGGCGTGCCGCAGGGCAAGGCGCTCGATTTGACGGAAGCCGGGCCGGTGCGCGGCTATAGCTGCGTGGCCACGGGCACAAACGATTACAAGGACATCGCGGGCGCGGACGTCTGCGTGGTGACGGCGGGGCTGCCGCGCAAGCCGGGCATGACGCGGCTCGACCTGCTCGAGAAGAACGGCCGGATCATCACCGACGTGTGCGAGAACATCAAGAAGCACGCGCCGAATTCGGTGGTGATCATCGTGACAAACCCGCTTGATGTGATGGCCTACGTCGCGTACAAGAAGCTCGGCTTTCCGGCGAGCCGCGTCATCGGCATGGCGGGAATCCTCGACAGCTCGCGCATGCGCGCGTTCGTGGCGATGGAACTCGGGTGCAGCATGAAGAACGTGGACACGATGGTGCTCGGTTCGCACGGCGACGACATGGTGCCGCTGCCGGAGTACACGACCGTGTCGGGTATTCCGATCACGAAGCTGATGCCGAGGGAGCGGGTGGACGCAATTGTCGAACGCACGCGCAAGGGTGGCGGCGAGATCGTCGCGCTGCTGAAGACAGGCAGCGCCTATTACGCGCCGGGCGCGAGCGCCGCGCGCATGGCGGAAGCGATCCTGCGCGACGAACAGCAAATCTTGCCGTGCGCCGCGTATCTCGATGGACTGTACGGATTGAAGGATGTATACGCGGGCGTGCCGTGCAAGATCGGCCACGCGGGCGTGATGGATATTATCGAGCTCGAACTGACCGCCGATCAGAAGGCCGCGCTGCACAAATCGTCGGATGAAGTGCGCAGCGGAATCGATGGGTTGAAGCAACTGGGAATCCTGTAATGCAGTGGTTGTCCAAAGCCGCGATACTATTCGGTATTGTCGGCGCGGCCCTTGCCGCCAACGCTCAAGGCGCGCTTGAAGGCACAAAGGAAGCAGTTACCGACACGGCGATTACCGCGCGCATCGAAACGCTGTTCGCGGTGAACGAGCACCTCAGTCCGTTCAATATCAATACGACAACGAACAATGGCGTTGTCACGCTGACCGGCACGGTGTCGGACGACGTGCAGAAGCAGCTCGCCACGGACCTCGCGAAGACCGTTGACGGCGTGACCGACGTGAAGAACGAACTGACGGTCGTGGGCACGGTCGTCTCCCAGCGGCCCCCAAAGACGTGGCGGCAGCGCATTGACGACGCGTCGCTCAAGGCGGCGATCCGATCGAACCTGCTCTGGAACCGAGAACTCAAGGGATTGAACATCGGCGTCGAATGCGACGGCGGCAGTGTGACAATCTTCGGCGTGGTCGGCAACGAGTTCGCGAAGCAAAGCATCGAAAAGATTGTGATGGACACGCGCGGCGTGAACGCAGTAACGAACAACATCACCGTGCACGCGGCGCAGTCCGTTGATCCCATCTCGACCGTGACGCGGGCGGTGTCCGACGACGTGGTCGCGGCGCGCGTGAAGAGCAATCTGCTGGTGAACCGGTACGTGACCACACGGAACCTGAACGTAAAGGTTGTCGATGGGCTGTGCATCCTCACCGGCACGGTCGACACCGAAGCGCAGCGCGAGGCCGCGGAGAAACTTGCGGCGAGCATCAGCGGGGTGACGCAGGTCCAGAACGATTTGAAGGTGTACGCGCCGCCCGCACCGACAGCGCCGCCCCCGGCGCCATAATCCGCCCCGTATACCGAAGTTGATATTTTCGCAAATTTGCGAAATCATTGAGGTGTCGTGCCGAAAACACGCGTCGTATTCTTCCGCGAATCGGATGGCACCGCGCCAGTGCTGGACTGGTTGCGCGGATTGAACGATAAGGCCAGGGACAAATGCGTCGTGCGCATCGAACGCCTTCGCGATCTGGGACACGAGTTGCGCCGGCCGGAGGCGGACTACCTTCGCGACGGTATTTACGAGTTGCGCAGTCACTATCAGACGATCAACTACAGGATTATGTATTTCTTTCACGGAAAGGACGCCGTCGTTCTTGCGCATGCACTCACGAAGGAACAACGAGTTCCCAGTGCTGATATTGAAATTGCGCCGAAACGCAAGCGGCGCTATGAAGCAGGCCCAGCGCGGCACACGTTGGAGGTTTAAGAATGGCCGCTCAAAAAAAGAAGCGTGACGCACTCGACATAATCCACCGGGAGTTCTATGCGGGGAAGCCGCAGCGCCTCGCGGCATTGGAGTCGGAACGTCAAAACGCAGCCATTGCGCGCCGGCTTTACGACCTGCGCAATCGAGCGGGCATAACTCAGGCGGAACTCGCCCGCCGCGTCGGCACGACTACCTCGGTTATCTCACGCCTCGAAAACGCCGACTACGAAGGGCATTCGCTCACAATGTTACGCCGCGTTGCCGCCGCACTCGATCGCACCGTCGCGGTAACTTTCCCGCGCCGCGCCGCCGCGAAGCACGTGTCACTTTAGTCGTCACAACGGGACGGCGTCATGCCCGCGCTAGGCATTGTCATGATCGTCAAGAACGAGGCGGACTGGCTTCCGCAATGCCTTGAGAGTGTCCGCGCGATTGCGGACGAAATTGTCGTTGGCGATACGGGTTCGACGGACAATTCGAAAGCGATTGCGGCCGGGTTTGGCGCGCGCGTGATCGACGTGCCGTGGAACGACGACTTTGCCGCCGCGCGAAACGCCGTGCTCGCCTCCGCGGCGGGCGATTGGCTGCTGCACATGGACGCGGACGAAACGCTCGACGAAGCCGGCGCGCAGGCGATTCGCGGTCTCGTGGACGCGGACGGCGACGGCGCGGATGCGATCGAGTTGACGCTCGCGAACTACAGCGACGACGTGCGCGCGTGGTTGTGGGTGCCCGTTGGCGCGGGCGATCCAAACGCGCGGGGAAAAGCGGGGTATATCGCGGTGCCGCTTTTGCGCCTGTTCCGTAATCGTCGCGGGTTCGAGTACCGCGAGCCGGTACACGAAAACATTACGGAAAGCGTGATCGAGCGCGGTGGAGTCGTACGCGCGGAACACGAGATCGTGATTCATCACCATGGGTTCGGAAGAGGCGGAAACGCCAAAGCGGAATTCTATTTGAAAATTGCGCGGCGAAAGACCGAGACACGTCCGGCCGATGCGAAAGCATGGCACGATCTGGGTGAACAGCTTGTCGCGCTGGGCCGGCCGGAGGAAGCGGAGCCGGCGCTGCGGAAAGCGCTTGCGCTGGACGCATCGCACTTGGGCGCCGCGACGACGCTGGCGAACCTGTTGCTAAATCGCGGCGAACTTGATAGGGCGGCGAAGGTGCTGGAACCATTCGCGCCGACGAACGCGCCCCACGTACTCGTCGCGCTCGCGGCGATTGCGTGCAAACAGGGTCGAATGGATGAAGCAAACGATTTGATCGAACGCGCGCTGGCTTTCGCCCCGCGGCATGTTCTCGCGCGGCTGATGGCGGCGCGGATCGCCGATATTCGCGGGTACGCGAAGGCGGCCCACATGCAATTGGAGGCGGCATACTCGTTCGCGCCCACAATCCCGGAAGTGCTCGCTCGGATCGATGCCATGCGCATGCGGGAGGAAGCGGATGCGCTGTTCGAGAAAGGCGATATGAAGGCCGCGCTGGCGATGCTCGTCGCCGCGCTGAAGCACGACGCGGAAGATCCGCTGATACATATACGTCTGGCCGAAGTGCTCGATCATATTGGTGACACCAGACGCGCCAAGGATTCGCGCGAACGGGCGCTGGCCCTCGCTCCAAATTTGAACTCTGCCTAGCGTTTCGCCCGGCGCGGAGACCGGGCGCTACGGGACTTTTGCCACGGGCTGCCAGCGAAGGAATAGGAATGCTACCTGTATACAAGCCGAATTTTTGGATGAGAATTCGCGCGGTGCTGTTTCTTTCAATCGCGTTTGCCGGCGCGTTTGCCGATCCGCTTCCAAAAGACGCCGGCTACCGCGGCATCTGGTATATGAATCAGCCGACGAAGGACCAGTACGCGTACAAGTACAGCGGCGGGCTGGGCACGTATCCGTCGAACCACATCCCCTTTGCGATATACGCACCCGCGGTGAACAAAACGTTTTTCGTCTACGGCGGCGCGAAGCCGGACAACAATCAGGCGCTGGTCGAGATGGTTGGTTACTACGATCACGCGACAGGCGAGGTGCCGCGCCCAACGATTCTGCTCGACAAAGAAACGGGCGACGCGCACGACAACCCCGTCATGGCGATCGACGACGCGGGATATATCTGGGTATTTGCGTCAGCACACGGCGCGTCGCGCCCTGCGTTCATTTTCAAGAGCGACGTGCCGTATTCGATCGATGGGTTCACGCAGATGGCGAACTTCAACTACTCCTATCCCGAACCGTGGCACATACCGAAACGTGGCTTCTTGTTTCTGCACACGGTGTACAAAGGCGGGCGCGGACTGAACTGGAGGACAAGCGCCGACGGCATCACGTGGAGCGAGCCGAAACTGCTGGCGCATATCGACGAAGGGCACTACCAAGTCAGTTGGCCGCACGGCGAGAAGGTCGGCACCGCGTTCAACTACCACCCCACGGCATTTCAGGGCGACACGGAAAAGAAGGGACTCAACTGGCGCACGAACCTCTACTACGTCGAGACGAACGACATGGGTGCGACGTGGCGAAATGCCGCGGGCGAAGCGGTAGCGACGCCAATTACCGAAACGAAGAACGCTGCGCTCGTACACGAATTCGAAGCGGAAGGTTTGTTGGTTTACATTTGCGATGTGAACTACGACGATGCGGGACGCCCGATCATCTTGTTTGTAACGTCGCGCAGTTGGAAGCCTGGTCCCGGCGAACGAGAGTGGCGCGTTGCACGATGGACCGGGAGGGAATGGCTGTTTCACATCGTGTGTCCCGCCGATCACAACTACGATATGGGCAGTCTGTATATCGAAAATGGCGCGTGGCGCATTCTCGCGACGTCTGCAGCAGGGCCGCAGGCGTACTGCACCGGCGGCGAAGTGCAACTATGGGAATCGCGCGACGAAGGGAAAACGTGGACGATGATGCGCGATGTTTCGAGGAACAGTAAGGTCGATCACACCTACGTGCGGCGTCCGCTCAATGCGCACGATGACTTCTATGCTTTCTGGGCGGATGGTAATCCGCTGGAGCCGTCGGCATCGCGTTTGTATTTCACGAACCGTGCGGGGGACAAGGTGTGGAAGTTGCCGGAGACCATTGCGGGCGAGTTTGCGAAGCCCGCGTTGTTCACTCATCCGACGTCACAACCGACATCCCCCTAAATCCCCCTTCAAAGGGGGACTTAATGCGGTGTACATGGCGTCGCACGACCACTCTTAAGTCCCCCTTTGAAGGGGGATTTAGGGGGATGTAACTGCGTCGCACGTCAGACGTGTGCAAATGAAAGACGAAGTCGACTACGTTTTCGCCACCCAGCCATAACTCACCAACTCAATCTCGCACGTCCCATCCTTGTACAAATCCACCAGCGCATACTTCGGATCGAATTCGTGGTACGAGCCTTTCCACCAGTTTCCGCTCACCGCGCCGCTGCACGCGTAGGCGACGCCGAGGTATTCGATCGCATCGACCATGTGCATGTGGCCCGACAGGCACAGCTTCACGTTCGCGTGCTTCTTGAACAACTCTTTGATGCGGTGGGCGTCGATGTGCGCCCACGAGCCGGGTATTTGCCAATCGCCGGTGGGCGGCTGTTCGACGCAGAGGTACGCGGATGCGGAGATAATCGGGATGTGGCTGACAACGCACACCGGCGTTTCGGGTTTGGTTTGTTGCAGCACCGCGGAGAGCCACTCGAATTGGCCATCGTCCAGCTTCGCAAGGTACCCATCGCCCACCGGAAACGTGCTGTCGAGAAACACAAAACGCCAGCCCGCGCGGTCGATTGTGTAGCACCGATCGGGCAGGGCATACGCGTCCACCGCCCATTTCTTCCCGTCCACAGGATGATTGCCCAGGACATCGTGATTGCCCACGCAGGCGGCGTGCGGAAGCGAACATTCCGATTGAAGCACGCTGCGCCACAGATCGAGCTGGACCTTCGCGCGCGCCGCGCCTTCCGCTCCGTCCACATTCATGACGTTGTCGCCGCCGAACACGATGAACTCCGGCGCGTCCTTCTGCTCCTGTGCGTGGCGCAGACACGCCGCCATCCCCTTCCCGGCGCCGCGCTCCGGCTGCACATGGATGTCGGTAAGGTGCGCGAAGCGCAGCGCACGGTTGCGTTTTGAGCGGCGCCGTGGCGCCGCTTCGGCAATTGTTGGCCCGAGCAACGCCGTTGCGGCGCCCGCCGCCAGTACTTCGCGGCGCGTGAAGTGGAATTCGCTTTGCATGTTTTCCGTCCCGTTTGTATGGTCTTTGCGAGTTTGGCGCCTGCGCGGGGAATACTATATCCGAGCCGGGAAATCCCGGGTGGCTCGCCGCATTTTCCAATCTCGGCGATATTTGCCGAGCACGATAGCATGCCCCGACCTGACATCGCGCGGCGATATCATGGGCCGCTGATTATTCCCATGAGTGGACCGCAATTACGTGCGCACTCGCAGACAAGATCGTAACCGATTCTCGCGCGATTACCGGGCGCCTTCCCCGCAAAGATACTGGAAAAAATCTGTCTTGCTGTTGTAGCATGATTGTCTCCCCCACAGACTGGCTTCGACGAGGCAGATGGTTACGACTGAACTACAGGCCGGGACCAACGTCGGGAAGTATCGGATCGAGCGGGAACTCGGGCGCGGCGGAATGGGTGTCGTGTACCTCGCGGAGGACACCTATCTTTCGCGCCGGATCGCGCTCAAAGTCCTTTACGGTACGCTGGCGAACGATGCGGCGTTCGTGTCGCGCTTCCGCCAGGAAGCGAAGATCGTCGCCGAAATTCTCCATCCAAATGTCGTCCGCATCAACAATCTCGAATCGACGGAGATCGGGTTCGTCATCGATATGGAATACGTCGCGGGCGGATCGCTCGCGCGCGTTCAGGAACGCAGCGTTTTCACGCCCGAGTTTGCGGTGCGCATCGCGCGCGATGTTCTCGAGGCGCTGCGCGTCTGCCACCAGCACGGTGTCATCCACCGCGACATCAAACCCAACAACATCCTGCTGAGCACTGACGGCGTCGCCAAACTGGCGGATTTCGGACTCGCCACCGCGTATTCCGTCCATCACGATTCGATTGCCGCCCGCACCGGGTCCACGGGCTTCTTCCTTGGCACGCCACGCTATGCGCCGCCGGAAGTCTGGGACGGCGAACGGCCCAAACCGGATTGGGACCTGTACTCGCTCGGTCTCGTGCTGTACGAAGGCCTGACGGGGAAGCCTGTGTACGAAGGCGCGACGCCGCTGGCGGTGTTGAAGCAAGTCCTGACGAAGCAGGTGGACACGAGCCGCGATGCGATTCCGCACGTCTCTCGCGAGTTCGCGGAAGTCATTGAAGCGCTGACTGCCCATGACAGCGCGAACCGGCTGAAGAGCGCCGCCGCCGCGCTCGAACAGTTGCGGTCGGCGCCGGAGTTTGCAGTCGCGATACAAGACGATTCGCCAACGGTACGGTCTCCGTTGCCGCCGCGTGAGGCCGTCTCGGTCGAAGAAAAGCCGGCGTCGAGGCCGGCCCGCACGTACTGGCCGGCCTTGGGCGTGGCCCTTCTGGTTTGCGTAGCCGGTTTCGCGTGGTACGTATCACCCGCACCCGGGCCGTCACAGTCGCCCACACCGGAACCTGAGCAAGCGCCGGCGGGGACGCCAGCGCGGATCGCCGGGGCCGCTGTTGACAACGGTTCGAACCCAAACGGATTTACACGCGCCGGCGATTACGTGTTCTTTGCCGCGGACGACGGCATTCACGGACGGGAGCTTTGGAGTATCGGATTCGGAAATACAGACGTGCCCCGGCGCATGAGCGAACTGGTTCCATCCTTCACCGCAAAATCGCCGCGCCATTTGTTTGCCGCGGATAAGACACTCTATTTCTGCGCCGAGACGCCAGACGAGGGCGGGGAACTGTACAAGTGCGTTTGGAACGCGGGAGAAGGACCCAACATTCAACGATTGCGCGACATCATGCCGGGGACAATGGGCAGCGAACCGCTTTGTATAGCATATCAGTATCCCTCCCTCCTCTTTCGCGCCCGAACGCGAAACGAAGGCCACGAACTCTGGTGTACGTTGGGCGGCAGAAGAGACACTGCGATCGTGCAAGACTTGAATCCTGGTCCCTCGGCGTCGCTGCCGGAAAGCCTGCCGTGGACGGCTGAGGGCGACGACGTGTTTTTTGCCGCGTATGTAGAAGGATTGCTGGGCCAACAATTGTGCCGGTACCGGTTTTCAAGAAATGCGATCCGCGTGCTGCACGATGTAAGCGAGGACATCTTCATGATCGGCATCCTCGGGCGCAACGTGCTTTACAGGCATACAGACGAGAAACATGGCACGGAGATCTGGATCGACAACCTCGACTCCGGGGAGTCCAGGCTGTTCGCCGACATGGTCCCGGGGCATGGCTCGTTTATTGTGCGGTCCGCCTGCAAACTCGGCGCGCAACTCATCTTGTCGGTCGAAACAGAGGAGCTTGGGACGGAATTGTGGGCCACGGACGGGACTGTGGAAGGCACACGGCTTTTGCGCGATATCCGCCCGGGGCCGGACGGCGGAAATCCGGGTCCACTGCTGCCATGTGGTTCTCACGTCATTTTTCGCGCTGACGATGGGGTGTATGGCCAGGAGTTGTGGGCGACCGACGGTACGCCGGAGGGGACAACGATGATCATCGATGCCCGTCCCGGCCCCGAGGGGTCCGGGCCATATAACGAAGTTCGTGGCGAGCGGTTCCTCGCGTTTTCCGCGAACGACGGCGAGCACGGCGAAGAACTATGGTTGGCTGAGTTCGTCGACGGCCAATGGTCGGCATGGCTCGCGAGCGATACCTTTCCGGGCCTGGTCGGCGGCGAACCGCACAGCCTCGTGTGGGTCAGTCCGACCCGCGCATACGCGAGTGTGTACCCGCCGGAGATCAGTCGGCCGCCGCTTGGGCGAGAGATGTGCCGCATCACGATCAATGAGGAAACAAAAGATACAACGATTGACTACTTCGACATATGTCTCGGGCCGGTACCTGCCGCGTCGACGCAGTAAAGGGGGGGATTCCGAACCTGTCCGCCGCCAGAAGGGGCGATACAGAATTTATTGAAAATAGCACTATGCTCGACAATTGCGGTGTGCTTGGGCGCCAAGGGGATCAGTTCACTCCGAAACCGGGGGGCTGCGGACGGTGCTGGACAAATGATAGGGTCTGGTGTATATTCAGAATGAATATACCTTACGGTAGGTAATATCGGTCTTCTTAAATTCTGGGCTACAACCGAGGTACGACATCATGGCGCAACACGACAACTCGGCAAAAGACAAGGCAATGGAACTGGCGGAAGACGCGCGCCAGTCCGAATGGAAGTTCCCCAGCTTTACCGCGGAGTTGTTCCGCGGCAGTTTTCGCTGGGACCTGATGCATCCGTATCCGTTGCAGGAGCCGGAAGACAAGAAGATCGGCGATGAGTACATCGCGAAGGTCGTTGAGGTGCTTGAGAAGCACGTTGATCCGATCAAAATCGACCGCGAAGGCCAATACCCCGAGGAGACGCTGAAGGCGCTCGCGGAGATTGGCATCTTCGGGATGAAGATTGCCAAGAAATACGGCGGCCTCGGTCTCTCGCAGACGAATTACAGCCGCGTGCTGTCCGTAATCGGTTCGTATTGCCAAAGCACCACGACGTGGGTATCGGCGCACCAGAGCATCGGCGTGCCGCAACCGTTGAAGATGTACGGCACGGAAGAACAGAAACAGAAGTACCTGCCGCGGCTCGCGAAAGGCGAAATCTCCGCGTTCGCATTGACGGAGCCGGACGTTGGTTCGGACCCGGCGAAGATGGAGACGACGGCGACGCCGTCGGAGGACGGATCGTATTACCTGATTAACGGCGAGAAGCTGTGGTGCACGAACGGTCCTGCGGCGGACATTCTCGTCGTGATGGCGAAGACGCCGCCGAAGATCGTGAACGGGAAAGAGCGCACGCAGATTTCCGCGTTCATTGTCGAGAAGAATATGCCGGGGTACACGACGGAGCACGTGTGCTCGTTCATGGGGCTGAGGGGCCTCTCGAACGGCCTGCTCCGGTTCAACAACGTGAAGGTGCCGAAGGAGAACATCATAGGCAAGCCGGGCGACGGTCTGCGGATCGCGCTGGGCACGCTGAACACCGGGCGCCTTGGCATCCCCGCGGCGTCCGCGGGAACGCTGAAGCGTTGCGTTACGATCGCGCAGCAGTGGTGCAACGACCGGGTGCAGTGGGGCGTGCCGATCGGCAAGCACCAGAGCATCGCGCGCAAGATTGCGAACCTCGCCGCGGACACCTTTGCGATGGACAGCGTCGTGTGGCTCGCGTGCTCCTATGCGGACCGCGAGAACGCGGACATCCGCCTCGAAGCCGCCATCGCAAAGTATTTCTGCACGGAGTACTGCTGGAAGAACCTAGACGAGTTCCTGCAGGTGCGCGGCGGGCGCGGATACGAATCGGCGTATTCGTTGTATCACCGCGGCGACGCGCCGGCGGCGGTCGAGCAGTGGATGCGCGACGCGCGCGTGGCCCGCATCTTCGAAGGATCGACCGAAATCATGCACTTGATCATGGCGCGCGAAGCGCTCGATACGCACTTCAGCCTCGCGATGCCGATCATGAAGCCGAAGCCCGGCCAAAAGGAATCGAAGTTTGCGCTGATTATGAAGGCGGCGAAGTTCTATGCGTCGTGGTATCCAAAGCAGTGGATGCCGTCGGGTATCGACTTCAACACGAAGCACCTCAACGGCGCGAACCAGGACCACCTGGCGTTTGTCGCGCGGACCTGCAAGAAGCTTGCGCGCGGCATCTTCCACACCATGGCGAAGTACGGGCCGAAGCTCGAGTTCGAACAGCTCATTTTGGCGAACTTCGTGGACATCGGCGTGGACCTGTTCTCGATGGCGTCGTCGCTCGCGTACGCGGAGGCCCACCTCGCGCGGAACCCGGGCGATCAAAGCCCGCAGGAACTCGCGGACCTGTATTGCAGCAACGCGCGCAAACGCATCGCCGATAACTTCCGCGCGGTGAAGAACAATCACAACCGCAAATTCAACAAGGTCGGCGACGGCGTCATGGAAGGCCGGTACCGCTGGTTGATCAAAGACATCATCGACGACTTCCCGCCCGCGTACCGCGACTACGCGAAGCAGAAGATCGAGATTCCAAGCGATATCGACCTGCCCGTACACGCGAAGTAAGCACCCAGCAATTCCCCCGAAGAAACGCTGATGCCAATACGAAGCGGCCCCGGAAACGGGGCCGTTTTTCGTTAGGGGCGGGATGGGACAAAAGGGAAGCAGACGACCTGACGCAGCGTACCGGTCGTATGAGTCGCATAGGCCCTATGCGTTCTCGATTGAGTTTTCAGTGGACCGCTCGACGAGCGCCCGGTAGATTTCTTCCATCGTCGTGCGGATGTCGCGGGTGATGTGCCATTCGGGGTAGTGCGACTGGAATTTTTGCATGCCGCTGATCCACCAGATGTGATCGCCGGTGCGGGGTTGTTCGCGGTACGTGGTTATCATTTTCTTGCCGGCGATCTCCTCGGCCAGGGCGATGGCTTCGAGGATGGACACGTTACTGTACACCCCGCCGCCGATGTTGTAGACCTCACCCGCGTGCGGCGATTGATAGAACTGCCAGAACGCGTCGATCAGATCGGCGCTGTGAATGTTGTCGCGCACCTGTTTGCCCTTGTAGCCGAGCACCTGATACTCGCGGCCGATCACGCAGCACTTCATTAGGTACGCGAGAAATCCGTGCAGCGCCGCGCCGGAATGTCCGGGGCCCGTCAGGCAGCCGCCGCGGAAGCAGACGGTCTTCATGCCGAAGTAACGTCCGTACTCCTGCACCATTATGTCCGCGGCCACCTTCGACGCGCCCATGATCGAGTGCGTGCACGCGTCGATTGGCATGGTTTCGGTGATACCGTTCGCGTACTCGTGCGCGAAGTCGACGGTCCACCGGTTCACGCTTTCGACGAGCGGAAGCTTGTTGGGCCGGTCGCCGTAGACCTTGTTGGTCGAGGTGAAAATGAATACCGCATCCGGACAATGCCGGCGCGCTGCTTCTAGCAGATTCAGCGTGCCGTTCGCGTTCACGGCAAAATCAGTGAGCGGTTCGCGCGCGGCCCAATCGTGCGAGGGTTGCGCCGCGGCGTGGATAATTAGCTTCGTATCGGTTGTGTATCCGGCTACGACGCGATCCAGGGCCGCGGCGTCGCGGATATCGACGTTATGATGTCGGTAATTTGAGATTTGAGATTTGAGATTCTCGACGGCCCACGCGGTGGAGGCTTCGTCGCCGAAAAAATACTTCCGCATGTCGTTGTCAACGCCGGCGACGGCGAATCCTTTTGCGGACAGGAAGCGGACGGCTTCGGACCCGACCAGTCCGCCGGAGCCGGTTACGATCGCGGTAGGCATGGGTCGTTCACGCCGATGAACTTAATGAACGGGAACGTTCTTGCGCGGGCAGGCATCGTCGTCGTCACACTCGCCGGCCTTGTGTTTGTCCTTGTTCGGGCACGTTGCGCACGTGAGGGGTTCGCCGTCGGGGCCGAACACAGGCGTGCCGCCGCAGGACCCGCGCAGGCAGCGTCCGCTGAACATGACGCCGACCGCCATCATGAGCATAGCGAGACCGAAGGCGGCGAAAACGAGTATGAGCGTGGGAAGCATGAATACATTATACCATTCGTAATCGCTGCGCTGTCACGCGGACTTCCGTCGTTTCAACGCGGGCAGCAGCCCATACAGCGTGAGCAGCAGCGCGATCATGATGGTGATCCCGCAGAGCATGAGAAGATTTGTCACTATAGCGTCTTCCGTGCCACGGGGCGGCGGAAATTTCTCGTTCAATGTCGGCATGAGTCTTGACGACGCTCCGATGAACGCGCCAGCGAGACCTGCGCCGCCATTCGTCCACGTGCCGATTTGGAGCGTGCCGAACCAGGCCCAGAGCGTCTTTGGGCCGAGCGCGAGTTCACGAGCGAGAAACGAAAACGCGATCAATAGAATGCCGTTCATCGCGAATTCGATGTGCGCCATCACGATGCCGCGAAACCACGGCACCACGGAGGGAGGAATGAAACCCACGACGCAGCCCACCGTGATTTGAAGTACGCCGAGGAACAGGGTCCATCGCCGTAGCGTTTCCTTCAGTGCTTCAACGTCTCTTGCCATGCGATCCGCTCCTTGAACGCGGTGGACTGCACTTCGTCAAAACCGCCCTGTTCGTTGCGCACAAGCAAGTAGACCGCAAGCCCCTTATCCTCCGCAAGCGCGAGTGCCTTCTCCGGACCGAGCACCATGAGCGCAGTGGCGTACGCGTCGGCGTACGCGCATTGTTCGGTGACTATGGTGGCGGAAGCGAGTTTGTGCTGCACCGGCCGCCCGGTGGCGGGGTCGATTTCGTGGGAGAGGCGGACGCCGTTTTCGACGCGGTAGTTGCGATAGTCGCCGGAGGTCGCAAGCGACATGTTGGACAACGGCACGACAAGTTGCGCGGTACGTTCGGGCGCGTCGGGGCGTTCGATGCCGATTTGCCAAGGTTGACCCGTGTCATTTTTTCCGCGCGTTCGGAACTCGCCGCTGATGTCGATCATGTAGTCTGAAATGCCGAGATCGTCAAGCGCCTTCGCTATCTGGTCCGCGGCATAGCCCTGTGCAATGCCGGAGAGATCGCAATAGATATCCGGGCGCTCCTTGCGGATCGTCGAAGACGCGGCATCTGCCGTGACCATCTTGTAGCCCACGCGCGGGAGGAGCGCCGCGATTTCGGCGTCCGTTGGCGGCGCGGTGTGCTTTTCCGGGCCGAAGCCCCACGCGTTTACGATTGGGCCAACGGTGATATCGAATGCGCCGTTGGTTGCGTCGCTCACCTCGCGCGCCGTTTGGAAGATTTCGATCATCTCGGGCGAGACGTTGAACGGCTCCGTGCTCTGGTGTTGGTTGAAGCGCGAAAGCTCGGAGCCGGGTTTGTAGGTCGACATCATGGAGTCGATGCGGTTGAGGATATCCGAGACGCTTTGCCTAGCCGATTCCACTGCCTCCTTAGATTCAACGCCTCGCACTTTTACCGTGTAATGCGTGCCCATGGTGGGGCCATCGAACGTCGCACCGTGCAAGGTCAATACGGCGACGCTGTCCTCGCGTTGGCAACCGGAAAGCGCGATCAGAAGTGGAATGACGACGAAACACACCAGACGGGCGGAGCCGAAGGATCGATTACGATTACGAGCACGAGCACGAGCACGAGCACGAGCACGAAAAGACAGGTGGTTGATCGTAAGGCGAGGAGAGGCTTTTGGCGTGGCGCCACATCCCCCTAAATCCCCCTTCAAAGGGGGACTTAAGTTTGGGCCGCGCGCGTGCATTAGCCGCCGAAGTCGTCGAACAGGATGTTTTCGTCTTCGACGCCGAGGTCGTGCAGCATCTTGATCACGGCGCTATTCATCATGGGCGGGCCGCAGATGTAATACTCGACGTCCTCGGGTGCGGGGTGGTTCTTGAGGTAGTTGTCGTAGAGGACCTGGTGGATGAAACCGACGTAGCCGGTCCAGTTGTCTTCCGGCAACGGTTCGGAAAGCGCGAGGTGCCACTTAAAGTTTTCGTTCTCGCGCTGGATCATGTCGAAGTCTTCGACGTAGAACGCTTCGCGAAGGCTGCGCGCTCCGTACCAGTAGCTGACCTTGCGTTTGGTGTGCAGGCGCTTGAACTGATCGAATATGTGCGAACGCATCGGCGCCATGCCCGCGCCGCCGCCGATAAAGATCATTTCGGCGTTGGTGTCCTTCGCGAAGAACTCGCCGAACGGTCCGGAGATTACGACCTCGTCGCCGGGCTTTCGGCTGAAGATGTAGGAGGACATGATGCCGGGGGGCGTGCCTTCGGGCGCGCGGGGCGGCGGCGTCGCGATGCGGATGTTGAGCATAATGATGCCCTTCTCTTCCGGATAGTTCGCCATCGAGTACGCGCGCTCGACTTTTTCGGTCACAACGGACTTGAGTTTCCAGAGGTTGAACTTGTCCCAATCGCCGCGGTATTCGTCCTCGACGACGATGTCCTTGAAGTCCGCGGTGTGGGGCGGACACTCGATCTGGATATACCCGCCTGCGCGGAAGGGTACAGACTCGCCAGCCGGCAGCTCGAGCACAAACTCCTTAATAAACGTGGCCACGTTGTGGTTCGATCGCACCTTGCAGGTCCACCGCTTGACATGGAAGACCTCCGCGGGGATTTCGATCTTCATGTCTTGTTTAACTTTGATCTGGCACGACAGGCGGCAGCCTTCTTTCGCTTCGCCGCGGGAGATGTGGTTCAGTTCGGTCGGCAGCATTTCGCCGCCGCCTTCCTTCACGATCACTTTGCAGACGCCGCAACTCCCCTTGCCGCCGCACGCGGAGGGAATGAAAATCTTCTGGTTGGCGAGCGTGCCAAGCAGGGTGCTTCCCGCGGGCACGGAAATCGCCGCGGCTGCGTCGTCGTTGATGATTATGTTCACGTTGCCCGTCGCCACGAGCTTTGCCTTTGCGAAGAGTAACACCGCGACGAGCAGAAGTATGACGACGGTGAACATCAACACGCCGGATACGATGATGACGACTTCCATGTGCGGGCCTTTCTATTCTCGCGCCGGCCTACAACTGAATGCCCGAGAACGCCATGAACGCGATGGCCATAAGTCCGGCCGTGATAAACGTAATACCAAGTCCACGCAGGCCGTGGGGCACGTTGCTGTAGCGCATCTTTTCGCGAATGCCGGCGAGCGCGACGATCGCCAGCAGCCAGCCGAAGCCGGAACCGACGCCAAATACGACGCTCTCCGGAAATGTGTAATCGCGCTCCTGCATGAACAACGAACCGCCGAGAATCGCGCAATTCACGGCAATAAGCGGCAGGAACACGCCGAGGGTCGCATACAGTTTCGGGGCAAATCGATCGCATGCCATTTCCACGATCTGGGTCATTGCGGCGATGGTGCTGATAAACAGAATAAACGCGAGAAAGTCGAGTTTCACATGGGCGAGGCTCGGGTGTATCCATCCGAGCGCGCCTTCGGCCAGAAGGTAGTGCATGATGAGGTTGTTCATCGGCACGGTCATGACTTGAACGAAGATGACCGCAACGCCAAGGCCCAGCGCAGTCTCGACCTTACGCGAGCACGCGAGGAACGAGCACATACCCAGGAAGAACGCAAGGGCCATATTCTCGATAAAGATCGATTTGACGGCGAGGTTGAGGAAGTGCTCGGCCATGACTACTCGGCCTCCTGCTGTTCAGGCTTCCACGTGCGGACGGCCCAGATGAAGCAAGCGATGATGAAGAACGCTGCCGGCGCCAAAAGCATCAACCCGTTTGGCACGTACCAGCCGCCGTCGGTCACAAGATTGAGGACGGGATAGCCAAAGAGCTTGCCGGAGCCGGTGAGTTCACGCACGATACCGAGAATGATCAATACGACGCTATACCCGAGGCCGTTGCCAATGCCGTCGATGAAGCTGATCCACGGCGGGTTCTGCATCGCGTAACCCTCCGCCCGGCCCATGACGATGCAGTTCGTGATGATGAGGCCGGTGAATACGGAGAGTTGCAGACTTACCTCGAAGAGGTACGCCTTCAGAATCTGGTCGACCACAATGACAAGGGACGCTATGACGGCAAGCTGCACGATAATGCGGATGCTCGAAGGCGTGTAGTTGCGTACGCAGCTAATTACAAGGTTCGAGAAGGCCGTCACCGTCGTCAGGCTGATCGCCATGACTATGGCCTTGTCGAGCTTCGTCGTGACTGCAAGCGCGGAGCATATTCCGAGCACCTGCAGGCCGATCGGGTTATTGTCGAATACGGGCCCGAGCAGCGCGGCCCTTTCGTTCTTACCGAACCAGGCTGCCATGTCTAAGCACTCCCTTGTTCGCGGAACTTGTGAAGAAACGGCCCGTAGCCGGCTTCGCCTAGCCAGAAATCCATCATGTGCGTGACGCCATTGCTGGTAATCGTCGCGCCGGACATGCCGTCGATTTCGTGTGGCGCCTCGTCGACGCTGCCTGCCTTCCCCTTAATCACTCTAATTGCGGGCTTGCCATCATCGTCGAACCCTTTGCGTCCGGGCCACAATGCCTTCCACTTCGGGTTGTCAACTTCGCCGCCGAGACCCGGCGTCTCTTTGTGATCGTAGTACGTAATGCCGCGGATCGTGTTGCCGTCGTGTTCGAGGGCAAGATAGCCGTAAAGCGTACCCCACAGCCCGTACCCTTCGATCGGGACCACGACTGCGTCGACCTTGCCTTCCTTCATGACATGGAAAACCAGCCCCTTGTTCGGAACACGCTTGATGCTCGAGCTGTTCTCGGGCGCGGGGTGGCTCTGCGCGGGATCGTCTCGCGCCGCGAGTTGATTGTACGACGCGGGATCGCCGTCCTCGACGTATTCGCCAGTCTTCAAATCGACGAGCTTCATTTCGGTGTTCTCGTCGAACAGTTTGACGACATCCTGGTTCGATACCTTTTCGCCGTCCTTGATAATCCCCGCAGCCATCAGAACATTGCGCTGCTTGTAGACCTTTCGGTTCAGTTCTTGGCGTTCGGCGAGGGCCACGGCCGAAACGGCGACCATGATCGAGCAGGCAATACAGACGATCGCCGCGAACATGATCGTGTATTTGACGGAATTAAGCTGCATTGCGCGCCAACCTCTTCTTGATGTTCGCCTTGACCACGTAGTGGTCGACCAGCGGCGCGAGCATGTTCATAAACAGAATCGACAACATCATCGCCTCGGGATACGCCGGGTTCACAACGCGCACGAGCACGACGAACGCGCCAATCATGAAGCCGTAGATCAGCTTTCCGGTGTTGGTGAAGGCGGATGAAACAGGGTCGGTCGCCATAAACACGGTGCCGAAGGCCCAGCCACCCATCACCATGTGCCAGTAGAACGGGATCTCGAACGACCCGTTCGTGGTCGAGTGGACCATGTTCATCAGCAGCGACATGACAATAGTGCCGACCGCGACGCCCGACATCGTGCGCCACGAGCCGACTCCCGTCGCAATCAGGATGACCGCGCCGATGAAACACATCAGCGCCGACGTTTCGCCCATCGATCCCAGCTCGACGCCGGAAAACGCCTTCCACCACGAGTAGCTGTGCTCGGAGGCGGCGTGGTTAAAGCCTTCTAAACGCGTTATACCGAGGATCGTCGCACCGCTGTAGCCGTCTACACGGGCGGCTTGGTCCGCGGCGACCCACACCTGATCTCCGGTAATTTGGCCGGGATACGCGAAAAAGAGAAATGCGCGCGCCACCAATGCGGGATTGAGGAAGTTCATGCCGGTTCCGCCGAATACTTCCTTGCCGAACACAATGCCAAAGCTGGTGCCGATAGCGACCTGCCACAAGGGGATCGTCGGCGGGAGCGTGAGTGGAATGAGCAGGCTCGTGACAAGGAACCCTTCGTTCACCTCGTGCTTGCGGACAATCGCGAATATGACTTCCCAAAACCCGCCGGCAAGAATGGTCACGACGTAGACGGGCAGGAAATACAGCGCGCCATGAAGGAAGCACGCGATCGGGTTGCTCGCGTTGTATCCGATACCGAGTGCCTGAATCACCGCGTTTTGAAACCCGGTAAGGCTCTCGATTTTCGCGGGGTCGATGGCGAGGTTCGCCTGATACCCGACGTTCCACATCGCGAAGACCGTACACGGAATGAGCGCGACCACGACGGTGATCATCATGCGCTTCAGGTCGAGTCCATCGCGCACGTGCGATGCGGTCCGCGTCACGGAATCCGGCGTGAACAGAAACGTGTCGTTCGCCTCGAACAAGGGGTACAGCTTTTCGAAGCGGCCGCCCCTCTCGAAGTTTTTCTTGACGCGGTTATTGAGATCGAGCAGGAATTTCATCAGCCTTCCTTGTCAATCTTGTTCAGCATCTCGCGCAGGTGCACGCCAAAGTCGTGCTTGCCCGGGCATACGAAGGTGCACAGCGCGAGGTCTTCTTCGTCGAGTTCGAGCACGCCGAGTTTTTCCGCTTCTTCCATGTCGCCGATCAACAGCGACCGAAGCAAGTACGTAGGCACAATGTCCATGGGCATGACCTTTTCGTACATGCCGATGGGGACCATCGCGCGCGGAGAACCGTTGGTATTCGTCGTAAACTCGAACTTGCCGCCGAACAGTTTCGAGGCGAATACGGGGATGATCGAAAACTTCTTCATGCCCGGCGCCGCCCATCCGAGGAATTCGCGGTCGCGCCCCTCGCGCAATACGGAAATCTGGTGGTGATACCGGCCAAGATAGCCGAAGATATCGCCGGCCGCGGCGCGACCCGACAATACAGAGCCGCTGACGACGCGCTGCTCGCCTTCCTTCAATTCGCCCTCGACGAGGTCCGAAGTTGATGCGCCGAGCCGCGTGCGTACCAAGCGCGGTCTCTTGACCGATGGGCCCGCCAGCGAAATAACGCGTTCAACGAAGAGTTTCCCGCTGCCGAAAAGCTTCCCGATGGCGATAATGTCCTGATAGTTCACGTGCCACACGGACTTCTTATGGCTGACCGGCGCCAGCCGGTTGATATGCACACCGACGGTGCCCGCGGGATGCACGCCCTCGAACTCTTCGATCTGAATGCCGGTGTTCGGGTTCGCGGGGATCGAGGCGCCGCGCGCTTTGCAGAGATACGTGCGCCCCTCAGTCAATTTGGCGACACAAATCAGTCCGCGCTCGAAGTCCTTTTCGTGTCCCTTGATGACCAGTTCAGGGTTTGGCGCGTGCGGGTTCGTGTCGGTCGCGGTGGCGAAGATCGCGAAAGGCGTCGTGTCCGGTGCGGGAACTTTGCTGAACGGGCGCGTACGCAGCGCGGCCCACAATCCGGACTCGACAAGCAGCGCTTTAATCTGATCGCGGCTGAGTCCCGCGGGATCGTTGCCGGTGAAGTTCGCGAACGCGGCCTGTTCGCCTTCGCCTTTCCGTTCGGCGGCGTCGAGTTCGACGACCACGGACTGAAACGCGCGCTTCTCGCCACGGTTGATGGCGACAATCGTGCCCGCGCCGGGCGATGTGTAGATAACGCCCGGGTTCTTCTTGTCCTCGAAAAGCGGTTGCCCGCGTTTGACGGAATCGCCGGCCTGCACAAGCATCGTGGGCCGCATACCGATATAGTCATCCGCCAGCAACGCGACACGCGTGATGCCACGGCCGGCGTCAATAACCTGCTCGGGGTCCCCCGCGATGGGCAGATTGAGGCCCTTCTTGATGGTGTGGACTGCCATTGTGCTAAATCACCTGTAAGTGACTACTTACCAGCTATTTACAGCCTAGCCGCCGCCTTAACCCAGCCTGGGCGCGTCGGCCGCACGCGCGTAACCGTATGGTCACCGCCAAATCCGGCAAACAGGCGATATTTTGCCACAATCTCCGCACCAAGGCAATTGTCGCTAATCGGCATCCAGTGCCGAACTACGGCCTTTATTTAATGCAAAATTGTGCGCTATATAGACTGTGTACTAGCTCTAATATCTTGAATTGTTGCGGATTAAATCGCACTTTTTTTCACGATTTCGGCGGGGCGTCCCAACACTCGTATTCAGGGCGATGGCGCCCATGCATCCTCAGGCCAATTCATGCGCCGCAGGACGTCCCCTAACCGGAACCTAACACGCGAGATTCTGTACCGATCGGATTCAGTCGAAGCCGCGTCGGCGAAGGAGATCGCCCGGGACGGACCGTCGTTTGGTTGCGGCCACCTCCGGGCTGTGCGATCCGGGTAATTACTTGCCGTCACTGTGCTTTGTGAGGTAACGGCGGCCCAACTGCCCGCCGTGTGGTTGCACCTCGTTCCCATTGTATGCTAAGCTAGCCCTTGTAATTGCGCGTCCTTGACACAAGAGTGGGTCGATCCCACTCTTTTTACTTGGTGCCCATGTGGGCCGAAAGGGGCTTACGTGGATACGCGGGAGCTGGTTCGGCGCGCCTGGCGCGAGATCGAGCCGCACCTGCTCGAACAGGGATTCGAGTTGGTGGAGCTGGAGTTCGCGGGGCAGGGCGGGCGCGGTATTTTGCGCCTGTACGTGGACCGCGAAGGCGGTGTCACGCTCGACGACTGTGTAGCGGTATCGCAGGTGTTGGGCCCGGTGCTGGACGCGGCGGAGTTTCTTACGGACAGCTATGTGCTGGAAGTGTCTTCGCCGGGTGTGGACCGGCCGGTGCGCAAGCCGGAAGATTTCGAGCGGTTCGCCGGCGAGCGGGTCACGCTGAAGAGCGCGATGCCGGTGGACGGGCGCAAGAAGTTCAAGGGCGTGATTCGTGGAGTCGTTGACGGCGCGGTGAGCGTCGAGTGTGATGGACAGGTATACGCCATCGCGTTTGAGAATGTGCAACGAGCGAACCTGGACCGGTAACGGCCGGGAGCGAGGTAAGTGCCGTGGACCCGAAAGAGTTGAACCTGCAGGCGATTTTGCAGCAGCTCCAGGCGGAGAAAAGCGTGGATCGCGCCACGCTGCTCGAGGCAATCCGCAGCGCGATCGAAACCGCCGCGCGCAAAAGCTTTCCGCCGACGGCGTCCATCGCAGTCGATATCGATCCGAAGACGCTCGCGTGGAAGGTGTTCGAGCTTCGCACGATCGTCGAGACTATCGAGGACCCGGCAAAGGAAATGTCGTTGGCCGAAGGCCAGCAAATGAATCCCGCGGCGCAAGTGGGCGACACGTTGAAGGTGCCCGCGGAAGCGAAGGACTTTGGCCGCATCGCCGCGCAGACGGCGAAGCAGGTGATTATTCAAAAGTTGAAGGACGCCGAGCGCGAAAACGTCTATGACGAGTTTAAGAAGCGCGAGGGCGAGTTGGTTACCGGCATCGTGAAGCGCGTGAGCCACGGAAACGTGATCGTGACCGTGGGCAAGGCGGAGGCGATTCTGCCGCAGAGCCAGCAGTCGCCGCGCGAGAATTTCAAGCCGGGCGACCGCGTGCGCGCGTATCTGCACGAGGTGGACAAGAACGCGCGCGGCCCGCAGGTGGTGCTGTCGCGCACGTCGCCGGAACTGGTGCGCGCGTTGTTCGACATGGAAGTGCCGGAGATTTACGACGGTACGGTCGAGATTCGTGCAATCGCGCGCGAGGCGGGCAGCCGCACGAAGATTGCCGTCGCGTCGAAGGACGCGAACGTCGATCCCGTGGGCGCGTGCGTGGGCATGAAAGGGTCGCGCGTGCGCGCGGTGGTCGAGGAATTGTGCGGCGAGAAGATCGACATCGTGCGCTGGAGCGACGATCCGGTCGAGATGTGCGGCAACGCGCTGAACCCGGCGGACATTCTCGACATCACCGTAGACGAAGAGACGAAGACGATTCTCGTGATTGTCCCCCACGATCAGCTTTCGCTCGCAATCGGCAAGCGCGGGCAGAACGCGCGGCTTGCGTCGCGGCTGATGGGATGGAGCATCGATATCAAGAGCGACGTCGAATTGACCGGCGTCGAAGTGGATGAAAGCGGCGCGCCCGTTGCCGGAGGGGCAGAGGGCGGCGCCGCAACCAGCGAGGCGGAGTGAACCATGCGTTCGCGATGCGCGCGCAAGTGAGTAACCGGGGTCTCGGGAGTAGGACTGAATGCAGACCGTTTCCAGCCTGTGCGATCGGCTCGGCATGTCGCCGGAGTGGGCCGTCGAACAGCTGCGCTACATGTTCATCGAAGTCGATGGACCTGAGTCCAAGATCGACGATGAATCGTGCGATCTGCTGATCGAAGTCTCCGACGACCCTAAGGTCGCGGAAAACATCCGAAAGAAAAAACTCGGCGAGGCGGACAAAGAGAAAGCGAAGGAAGAGAAGCGGCGGGCAGCCGCCAAGAAGGGCGCCGAAACCCGCAAGGCGAAAGCCGAAAAAGAACGCGCCGACAAAAAGGCGGCCGCCGAAGCCGCCAAGGCCCAGGAAGAAGAGCATCACCCCGTCGTCGAGATTGTTCGCGGCGACGCGGCGAACGCGGGCATAGTCCTTCCCGAAGTTAAGGTCCCCGTCGTCAAGAAGCCCGTCGCCAAGCCGGTGCCCGCCCCGAAGAAGAAAGTCGTCGAAAAACCCAAGGGCCCGGAAATCATCATCGGTAGCGCGGTCGATCGCGCGGAACCCGTGGTTGAAATCGTCCGCGCGGACGGAACGCACGTGAAGGTCGACGAGGCGGTCGTCGAGGAAATCCCCACCGGCCCGGTCATTGAAGAGGAAGAGGAAGAAGTCAGCGACGTCCTGGCGGAAGCCGAACGCGTCCAAGAAGAGGAAGAAGAGCGCAAGCTCAAGGCGGCGGCGAAGCCGCTCGCAAAGCCGGACCCCGCGGTCGTCGCGGAGGTGCAACGCAAGGCCGCCGAACTGATGGCCAAGCGCCTCGCGCAGCGCCAACAGGAAGCGCGGCGCGCGGGCACCGGCAAGACGGCGCGCAAGAAGCAGAAACGCGCGGAGAAGCAGCGTGGCGCGGATACCATCCAGCGCGACGCGGCCGCCGCGGTCAGCCAGTACCTTTCGGGCAGCCAGTTCGGCGTGGGCCCGCGCAAACGCAAACGCAAGAAGTTCCGGGCGGACACGGGGGAATACGAAATCGTAGAGGAATTGACCGAGTCGAACGTGATCGAAGTCGAGGAGACCATGTCGGTCGAGGAACTCGCCAACGCCATGGGCGCCGGCGTGAACGATCTGATCCTCGATCTGATGGACCTCAACATCATGGCGACCAAGAACCAGGAACTCGGACTGGACGTAATCAGGAAACTGGCGGAGCCAAAGGGCTTCGAAGTGCAGTCCGTCATTCCCGAGGAAACGGAACTTCTCATCGAGGAGCCGGACAAACCGGAGGACCTGCAGCCGCGCGCGCCGGTCATCACCGTGATGGGCCACGTGGACCACGGCAAGACGACCTTCCTCGATCGCGTGCGCAGCGCCAACGTCGCCGCGGGCGAAGCGGGCGGCATCACGCAGCACATCGCCGCGTACGATGTCCCCATCGGCAATGGCCGCGTCGTGTTTCTCGATACGCCGGGTCACGAAGCCTTTACCGCCATGCGCGCACGCGGCGCACAATGCACGGACATTGTCGTGCTGGTAGTCGCCGCGGACGACGGCGTCATGCCGCAAACGGTCGAGGCCATCGACCACGCAAAGGCCGCGGAAGTGCCCATCGTGGTCGCCGTCAACAAGATCGACAAGCCCGACGCGCAGCCCGACCGCATCCGCCAGGAACTCATCAAGTACGAGTTGACGGACGAAGCGTGGGGCGGCAAGACCATCATGAAGGATATTTCCGCGAAGCAGGGCGTCGGCGTGGACGATCTGCTCGAGCTGCTCGTGCTCCAGGCGGAAATGCTCGAGTTGAAAGCCAATCCGAACAAGAAAGCGCGCGGAACGATTATCGAATCGGAAATCTCGCGCGGGCAGGGCCCCGTGGCGTGGGTGCTGGTGCAGTCCGGCACGCTGCGCGTCGGCGATGTGTTCCTCGCGGGCGAATCGTACGGGCGCGTGCGCTCGATTCACACCGCGCGCGGCCAAAACGTCCTGGAAGCCGGACCGTCGACGCCGGTCGTCGTTACCGGGTTTAGCACGCCGCCGAACGCCGGCGATGCGTTTATCGCCGTCGCGGACGAACGCACCGCGCGCGCCATCGCCGAGAAACGCGCGGACTACGCGCGCCGCAAACAGGGCGCAGGCGCCAAGCGCATCACGCTCGAGGATTTCGCCGAGCAGATGATGGCGGGCGAAAAGAACGTGCTCAACGTCGTGCTGAAGGCGGACGTGCAAGGTTCGGTAGACGTGTTCGAGTCGAGCCTGGCGAAGATCGGTTCGAGCGAAGTGCAGGTGAAAGTCGTGCACAGCGGCGTCGGCGCAATCAACGAATCCGACGTGATGCTCGCCAGCGCGAGCGACGCGGTCATCATCGGCTTCCACGTGGCCGCGAGCCCGAAAGCGCAGAAACTCGCCGAGCAGCACGGCGTCGACATTCGCACCTACCGCATCATTTACGAAGCGATCGAGGAAGTCCGCCTCGCGCTCGAGGGTATGCTTGCGCCTGAATCGAAGGAAGTGGTGACCGGCCACGTCGAAATCCGCCAGGTGTTCCGCTCGTCGGCGCTCGGCAACATTGCCGGGTGCTACGTGCTCGATGGCGAGATCGCGCGCACATCGCTCGTGCGCCTGACGCGCGACGGCGTCGTCGTACACGAAGGCAAGCTGGGATCGCTCAAGCGCATGAAGGACGACGCGCGATCGGTCGCGGCGGGCTTCGAATGCGGCATCAAGCTCGACAACTACGAAGACATCAAGCCCGGCGACGTGATCGAGGCCTACCGCGTGGAGGCCGTGAAACGCACGCTGGAGTAAGGCGCGCGCAGTGACGATCGGTCTACTCACGCTCGACTTGTCGGTCCCCGGGTCCCGCTCGCTGAAGGACAAACGCCGCGTCGTCAAGGGGCTGAAAGAAAAACTGCGGAACCGGTACAATTGTTCCGTGTCGGAAGTCGGCGACAACAAGGACCATTGGGTCTATTGCCAACTCGCCGTATGCGTGGTCGGCGACGACAGCCGGTTTGTGAACACGCAACTCAATGAAATTGCGCACTACGCCGAGAACAATGCAAACGCGATTGTGACCGGCGTGAATATCGAGATGATGTGATGCCCCACGGTAGACCCACCCGCGTCGCGGAAGAGATACGAAAGCTCGTCGCCGAGTTGCTTACGAAGGGCGTGAAAGACCCGCGCATCGGCTTTGTGTCTGTCATGGGGGTGAAGATGTCACCCGATCTCGCGTACGCGGACGTGTTCGTGAGCCTGTTCGGATCGGACCAGGAGAAGAAGAGCTCCCTCGTGGGGTTGCGGCAGGCGTCGGGGTGGATGCGCCGGGAAATCGGCAAGCAGTTGCGCATGCGCGTTACGCCCGAATTGCGATTCACCGAGGACACGACGCTCGACGACGCGTACCGCCTCGAAGAGAAGTTCAAAGAGATTCACGCGGAGCAGAGCGGCCATGACCATCTCGACGCATGAGGCCGAACACGTTATCGGGGCGCTCCGGCAGGGTTCGCGCTTTCTCGTCACCAGCCACATCAGCCCCGACGGCGACGCGATAGGCAGTGTCCTTGCTTTGGCCCACTTGCTGCACGGCATGGGCAAGAGCAGCGTGACATGCGTGCTGGAAGACCCGGTGCCCCGCGTATACACGTGGCTTGACGGCGCCAGCGGGATCGTCGCTCCCGGCGCTGTCGTGGATTCGTACGATACGGCTGTCCTCATCGACGCGCATACCGCGGACCGCAGCGGAAAAGTCGCTCCGCTCCTTGCAAAGGCCGAGCGCTTTGTCGTTGTCGATCATCACCTTGTCGAAAGCGCGGACGGCGTCGTGAAATGGATCGATCCGACGTACGCGGCCGCGGGCGAGATGGTGTACGACCTTTTCATGCGGGGCGGCGTGCCGCTCACGCGGTCCGCGGCGGAGTGCATCTACACCGCGCAGACGACGGACACCGGCAGCTTCCGCTACTCGAACACCACCGCGCGGTCGCACCGCATCGCGTCCGTGCTGATGGACGCCGGAATCAACATTCGCGCGATTACCGAACGCGTGATTGACACGATGTCACGCGGCAAATACGGCCTGTTGCAGCGCGTGCTGGGCCGCATCCAATTTCTCGCGAACGGTACCGTTGCGTTTGCGGACATCTTATCCAACGATCTTGCGGAGACCGGCGCGTTGCCGGAAGACACGGACGGCCTCATCAACTATCTCCGCAACATCGAAGGTGTGCGTGTCGCGATGCTTTTCCGCGAAACCAATGGCGGCAAGACGAAAGTCAGCTTTCGTACGCAGCCGGAATTGAACGCCGCGGAACTGTGCCGCGCGTTTGGCGGGGGCGGTCACGCGGTGGCCGCGGGCGCGACGCTCGAGTGTTCGATCGATGACGCCCGCAAAACGGTGCTCGCGCATCTCCGATCGCATTCCGGTCTCGACCTATGAACGGCATCCTGCTGGTGGACAAACCGGCCGGCATGACATCGCACGATGTCGTCGACCGGATTCGTAAGGCCGCGAAAATGCGGCGCATCGGCCACACCGGCACCCTCGACCCCGCCGCGACGGGCCTGCTCATTCTCTGCCTCGGCAACGCGACGCGCCTGTCCGAATTTCTTACCGGACTCGATAAGGTATACGAAGGCACGATGCGCTTTGGGGTAATCACCGATTCGTACGATTTTGACGGCAAAGTGGTCGAAGAACGCCCTGTACCACCGTTGACGTCCGGCCAGATTCAACAAGCGTTCGACGAATTGACGGGCGATATCATGCAGGTGCCGCCGATGGTCAGCGCGGTCAAGGTGGGCGGCGAACGCCTTTACAAGCTCGCGCGCAAGGGCGAGACGATCGAGCGCGAACCGCGCAAGGTGACAGTCAAAGAATTCACGTTGCTCTCCTATGCCGAGCCGGACGCGGCGTTTCGCGTGCGGTGCACGCGCGGCACCTACGCGCGCACGTTGTGCTACGACGTAGGCGAGAAGCTCGGCTGCGGTGCGACGCTCGCCTCGTTGCGGCGCACGGCCGTGGGCAAGCACACGATCGAGCGGGCGAAACCCGTCGACGCGTTCCAATCGCCGGACGACGTGGCCGCGGCGCTGTTGCCGGTCAACGACGCGCTCGACCTTCCTGCTGTGTGCGTCCGCAATGCGAGCCGCGCCACCGTCGAAACGGGCGGCGCCCTCGAGCGGCGCGATCTGCGCAGCGATTGTCCGGCGGACAGTGGTTGGGTCCAGGTGAAGGCGGAAAACGGCGACCTCCTCGCGCTCGGCGAAGTGCAGTCGAATCTCGGCGTCGTGCGCATTCTGCCGAAACGGGTGTTGAGCGCGCGGTGATGCGCGTCATTCACGACATCCGCGCAACGCGCCTGGACGACTCGAATCCTGTCCTGACGATCGGCAGTTTCGACGGGGTCCACCTCGGCCACCGGGCGATCCTGGATGCGGTTGTCGCGCGTGCGAACGCGAACGGCGGCACCGCCGCAGTGTTGACGCTGCGTCCGCACCCGCGCGAGTTCTTCTCGCCCGGCCACGCGCCAAGCCTGCTTACGCACACCGCGAAAAAGCTCGAACTGTTCGAGCAAGCGGGCATCGAAGCCGTCGTAGTATTAAGGTTCGATGCGGACGTTGCCGCGCTGGAGCCGGAGGACTTCGTCCGCGAGATCATTGCCGATCGCTGCCGCGCGAAAGCCGTAGTCGTCGGCCACGACTTCCGCTTCGGGCGCAACGCGCGCGGCGATTTCGATCTGCTGCGGGAGCTGTCGCAACGGCACGGGTTCGACGTCGAACAGGTTCCGCCGCTACTGATGGACGGCGAGCGCGTGAGCAGCACGCTCATCCGCGAACGTTTGCTGCTCGGCGATCTCGAGAAAGCCGAAGCATTTCTCGGCCGCCCGTACTCGCTGGTCGGCCGGATTGTGCCTGGGCGGCACATTGGATCGACCATCGGCTTTCCCACCGCAAACATCCAGCCGCACCACAGCGCCATCCCCGCGCAGGGCGTCTACATCTGCGAGGCGAAACTCGCCGGCGCGCAATACCCCGCCGCGGTAAACATCGGCGTCGCCCCAACCATTCGCAACGAAGACCTCACCATCGAAGCCTTCCTCCTCGACTTCTCCGGCAACATCGACGGCAGCGAAATCGAACTCGTCTTCCGCCAACGCCTCCGCAGCGAAATCAAGTTCCCCACCGTGCAGGACCTCATCGCCCAAATTCACAAGGACGTCGAAGCGACGCGGGCATTTTTCGTTTCCGCCAGGGCATGATGGAACCGGGCCGTCCTGGAACCGAATACAGCGCACCGTGTTTGACCATAAACGGGCCGTGTGGTAACTTCATTGTGTCTATGGTCTTGGTACAAAACGGGTTCAGAAGTCCATGAAGAAGCGCTGCGTCAATGCACCAAAAGCCCCCGCCGCGGTGGGCCCATATTGTCATGCGACGGTAGCGGGCAACCTCATCTTTTTGTCCGGCCAGGGGCCCATGGCGCCTGACGGCAGCGGCCCGCGCCGGGACTCGTTCGAGGTGGAAGTGCGGCAGACGTTGGACAATATCCGGGCAGTGCTCGAAGGCGCGGGTTCCGGCCTTGAACATGTCGTGAAAACCAACGTCTATTTGTCCGACATGAACAACTTCGCCGAGATGAACGGCATCTACAAAGAGTATTTTCCGAGCGAACCGCCCGCGCGCACGACGATTCAGGCGGGCCGTCTTCCCTTGGATTTTCGAATCGAAATCGACGCCATCGCCATCCTCCCCGAATAGCACGCATGCGGACGTTATCGCCAAGTTGTTTTTGTATTGCCGCGGTCGTGGCGGCAACGATTATCGTTGCCGTGTCGCCCGCGTTCGCGGAATCGTCCGCGGCGGAATACAATGCGCAAGGCGTGCAGGCGTACAACGCGAAGGACTGGGAATCGGCGATCCACTCGTTCGAAAGCGCGTACCGGATGGAGCGCGCGAACCCGACTGTCCGCCGCAATCTGTGCAACGCGCTTCAGGCGCAGGCGAACGAATACGCGCGCGCGGAGGATTTCGACACGGCGACGAAGCTGCTCGCGCAGGCCATCACTGTCGATCCGGAAAATGCGTCGCCGCTGATCCAGTTGGGTTCGTACTATCTTCACGTCGACATGAACGCCGACGCCGCCGCGCGGCTTGCGGAGGCGGTCGAACTCGATCCGGCCAATCTCGACGCGCAGGAGTTGTTGGGCGACGCGTACTACAAACAGAACAACGTCGCCGACGCGGTCGCGCAGTGGGAATACGTGCGCGAAACCGATCCGGGCCGCCGCGGGCTCGACGCGAAGCTCGAGAAGGCGCAGCGCGAAGCGAGCGTCGAGAACTCGTTCAGCAAGTCGGCGTCGTCGCACTTCGAGTACCTGCACAAGCCGAATATTAACGGCGTCGACCTGAACAAGGTGTTGCGCATTCTCGAACGCGCGTACCGCGAGATCGGCGTGAAGACCGGCATGTATCCGCCCGCGCCGATTCAGGTGAGCGTGTACGACGCCGAGGACTTCGAACGTGCAACGCTGCTCGGCGATCACGTCGGCGCGGTGTACGACGGAAAAATCCGCGTGCCGATCCGCGACAAGGCCGGCAACGTCCTGGCGGAAGATGAACTGACGCGCCGCCTGTATCACGAGTACACGCACGTCGTCGTGCGGACGTGGGCGGGAAACAAGGTGCCGTGGTGGTACAACGAAGGCCTCGCCGAAACGTTTTCGAACGACCTCAGCGCGGCGGATTCGGCGCTTCTGCGCGAAGCCAACGCGCAAGGCCTGCTCTTCCCGCTCGCCGATCTCGAACAGGCGCAATTGAAGAAACTCGATCCCGACGCGCTGAACCTCGCATACCGGCAAGCGCACGCGACCGTCGATTTTCTCTGGAAGAAATACGGCGCCCGGGGCATGTCCGCGATGTTGGAAAGTTTGCGCGCAGGCGCCAGTGCGGAGGAATCGCTGATCGAAAGCCACCGCCTCAATTACGACCTGTTGCAGCGCGAAGTCGTGCAAACGATTGGTACCGAACTGGCCCAGCGGTAAGCCACTTCACGTTCCGTAATGTGAGATCTCGTGCTCGTAATCGTAGTCGAGTATTGGGTCCCAGGAATTTCGAGCTAACGCTACTATCTACACGATGAAATCCTTCTGCGATACTATTTCCAACTTCGATTCTCGATCGCGATTACACAAACGATTACGATTGCGAATGAATGCAATTGTCCCGACACTTCTTATTCCCGTCGCGATTCTTCCCATTAGCTGCGCAACCACACCCGATCCAAAGCCCATCGACCTCGCGACGCTCGAATCCGCGCGCGAGGCGGGCGGCGGCGTTGCGGGACCGTGGACTCCGCTCGAGGACGGGATTACCAACCTTGTCCCGGATGGTGTCGAAATCGCGGAAGGCCAAGTGCGCGACGGCACCGGTGTGAGCATCGGCTTGCTGAAGGGGTTCAATGCGCGCAACCTCGCCATCGAGGCGAACGTGAACTACAGCGGCGGCGGCGCGCCGGGATTGATCTTTCGCGCGCAGGAGAAGGACGGCGTGATCACGGACATGTACGCCGCAACGCTTTTCGCGAACGGCGCAAACGTGTGGCGGTTCAGCGGCGGGCGGTGGATGCTGATGTTGACCGAGGCGGCGAAGATTACCCCGCGTGTGCCGCACGCGTTGCGTGTCGAAGCGAAGGGCGATAGAATCCAGGTGTACGTGGACGGCCAACCGCTGTCGGAACTGCGGGACGACAGCCTTACCGCCGCGGGGCGCGCGGGCATCCGTGCGCTCGAGGGTCCCTGCAAGTTTTCCGGTCTGCGCGCGAGCGAACGATAAGCGCCCCGCGCCGCCAGGAGTCAATCACGTGACGCGAGTATCTGCTGCGATCCTGTTGTGTCCCTTTTGGGCCTTCGCGGCAGCCCTGTCCGGCCAGGTCACCGCCCCGGGAAATCAGGGCGTTGCGAACGCGCGCGTGTGGGTCGAGGCGGGCCTCGGCGCGGCGCTGCTGGAAACGCGCACGGATGCAACCGGTTCGTTTTCGTTTGACTCGCTGCCCGCGGGATTGCTGGGCGTGTTCGCATATGCGGATGGTTATGCGTTCAACGGCGCCAGCGTCAACGCGGGGCCCGCCGACGACATCAAGGACGTGCGCATTACGATGCTCGCTCCAGGCACGGTCGGCGGGCGCGTGGTGGACACACGCGGCAAACCGGTCGCGGGCGCGCGCATCACCCGCGTGTTGCTGCAAGGCGACGCAACGGTCGGTGTGCCCTGCGCCAAGCTGGCGCAGTTCGGTTTCGAGGAGCCGGCTTCCGACGCGGAGGGCCGGTTTACGGTTCCCTTGCTCCCTACGGGCGCGAAGGTTGCCTTGAAAGTGGGACATCCCTCGTACGCACAGCAGAGCGTCGGCGATCTCACCGTCGGCGAAACGGCGGCGCGCGTGCAACTGTACGAAGGCGTGCTGCTGCGGGGCAGCGTGCGTTCGCGCAACGGCGGCGCGGCCGTGTCGAACGCGACCATCGTGATCAGCACGGCGCGCGAACCGATCACGACAACCCTCGCGAAGAGCGACATTAGTGGAAACTTCATGGTGCGGCTCAACCCGGGCGCGTACCTGTATCAGTCCGCGAGCATGGAACTGCGCAGTCCCGGTTGGGAGAAGCTGACCGTTTCCGGACAGGAACCCACGCAGGAGGTGGTGCTGCGCGTAGCGGGAACGGGGACCATTCGCGGCGACGTGCGCGACGCCGTCACCTCGTCGCCCATCGCGGGTGCGCGCGTGGCGTTGTCGGCGTTCGGATCGCGCGCGGCCATTGTCACAACAGGCGCATCCGGCACCTTCGAGTTCACCGCGGTCGAAGGCGAAAACACCGTCGAGGTCAAACCCGCGGCGGGATATGTCAAGCCGGAGCGGCCCTACGTTACGCTCAGCGTCAAGCAGGGCGAAACCGCGGTCTTGCCAACGTACTGGCTAAGACCCTTGCCGGCATACCGCGTGGTCGTGGTGGACGCCGATCAGAAACCGGTCCCCGGCGTCATCGTTCGATTGATTCGCCCGATGCAATACCGATGGTACGTGACCGACGACGCCGGAAGCGTTTCGCTCAACGTCGCGAGCGTGCCCGCGAGCGGCAAGATCGTCGGCATGGCCGAACACCCGCAGCGCCGCGAAGGCGCGTTGTTCTCGCTTGATGCGGGCACGGCGAAGGACGCGAAGGTGCAGTTGCTCGCGCTGGGCGCCGTGTCGGGCACCGTCGTCACCGCGAAAGACAAACCGATCGAAGGCGCGATTGTCGGCGGCCTGTTCCAGAGCGACGCGGACGACGAACCCCTGCCGTTGTGGCGTACCACGACCGGCGCGGACGGCCGGTTCGTCTGGAACAATGCAGTGCCGCTGGTTCCCGCGGCGTGCCTCGCGAACGCGGGCAACGACCTGTTTGGCCGATCGATTCCGTTCAACATCGCACCGGCCGCCACACAGGACGTTGGCCGCATCGTCATACGCGAACCAGACGACGCTAAGGACAAGCGCGTTGTAAAGTCCAAAGGATTGGCCGGCAAGAAGCTGGAGTGGTATACCGGCAAGACGGTCTCGGGGACTTTGCCCTCGCCCGACGAATTGCGCGTGGGCCGTGCCGCCGTCGTCGTGTACACCGCGCCCGGCGAAGCCGCGATGGTGATCGATGCACTGTCGTCCGCGCACAGGACGTTGCGCAACTCCGACCTGTTGTGCGTCGCCGTAGTGGACGGTGTGTACTCGGGTGCGGCGCCGGACAACGTCTTGGTCATGCAGGGCAAGTCGCCCGGTCCCGCGACGACATACGTGCTCGATTCAACGGGCCGCGTTGCGGTCGAGACATTGGGCATGCCGCCGGCATCCGCGTTCGTGCCGGCAGGATGATCCAGCAACTCATTTTGGATTTTGGATTTTGAATCTTGGATTAGGTGACAAATCAGCGCATGGCGGTCCAGGGTTTCGGGACCATCGTTTGCGCTTTGTGCTGCGTTCACAACGTATCCAGGCGCCGGCGGCTCGCATTTCAATCCAGAATCCAGAATCCAGAATCCAAAATCTTCCGTCTCGCGCCGCCGCTTACGTCGCGTACCTTTGCCTCAGCCTCGCGCTTACTCTTTCCGTCCCTGCCTACACAATTTCCGGCACGGTCATAGACAACCAGGCGAAACCTGTTCCAAATGCTCTGGTCTGGCTCAATCAGGACCGCACACCCAAAAAAGCGGAGTGTGACGCGAACGGCGCATTTACGTTTCAGGATGTAGCGGTCGGCCCCGTCGAGATCGTCGCGTGGAAGGACGGCTATTCGTGCGGCGGTCTCGACGCCTTGGTGGCGGGCGACGCGGCGATTTCCATTGCGCTTGGCGAGCCGGACACGATCTCAGCGCGCATCATCGAGCGGCGGATCGATCCGCGTACGGCCGCGTCTACTCCTCCATCTCCAATCGTTGGCGCAAGCGTATTGACGATGTACGTTAACGATGCGTTTCACGTCTCGGTCGAGGACCTCTCACGGCTCGGCTTTCCAAACCCGCGCAGCGATGAAACCGGCGAACTGCAAATCGCAATGCTGCCCAAGGGCAGCTACGTGAGCTTCACGATCACGCACCGCGAGTTTGCGGAGCATCGCGTGCCCAGCTATCCCGCCGGCGGGAAGCCGCTGACCCTGCCAATGGTAAAAGGCATCGCGCTTTCCGGCCGCGTGACGAACGATGCGAAGGAAGGTGTCGCGAAGGCGCGCGTATCCATCCTTCGGTCCGGCCCGCCGCCACTGAAGGAATACAAGGAAACGCGCACGGACGCGGACGGGTTCTATCGCGCGCTGGTGGAACCCGGCGACTATTTTGTTGTCGCTCGCTACACGGGTTACGCGAGCGTGACGCCCAAACGCGTCAGCGTCGCACGGGATACGGAAGAAACCGAGTGCGACGTTTCGCTTACAGTTGGCTACCGCATCGCGGGACGCGTGACGGGGAAGGACGACAGTCCGGTCGGCGGCGTGACGGTCCAGTATGTCGCCGAGGACACGGTCTACGATGAATCGATTACCAGCGCGGACGGAGCGTTTACCCTCACGGCGGGCGCGGGCGCGGGCAAAGTACACGTCCAGGCGCCGGAAGGGTACATCGCCGAAAAGGGCACGGACATCGAGATCAAGGTGTTGAGCCAGGACATTACGCTGGCGAACCCGATACGTATCACCGAATTGCCGGAAATCACGGGCACGGTCGTCGACGAAACCGGCGCGCCGCAATCGAACGTCATCGTCTCGTCCATCGATCTCGATCCGCAGGCGTGGACTGTGTCCGGCGCCGACGGAGCGTTTTCGGTGCGGCTCGACGAAGCGCCGCGCGGCGGTACGGCCACGTTCCGCGCGGAGCACACGCGGCGGTTCACGCGCAAAGATTTTACAGTAATGTTTGCCGATCTCCAGCCACAACGGATTGCGTTGGAGGAATTCGAGCCGAACCTCGCGCCGTGCAATCCCGCGCGCGTGACGAACAAACTCGACGGGTTCCGCAATGTTGACGCGCCCGAAATCGACTGCAAGCAGTGGTTCAATCTGGCGTCCGAAGGCGGCGCACCGCCGAAACTCACGATGGAATCGCTGAAAGGCAGTGTCGTCGTGCTGATCTTTTGGGGCGGGTTCGATACGACACCGAAGGGATTATTGCGTCTCACGCAGATGAATACGCTCTACGAGGCCTTTCGCGACGCGGGCGACGTAAAGTTCATCGGCATTCACGACAGCGGCAGCGACTCGAAAGACGTGACCGAGTACATCGGCGCGTACCATGTCGCGTATCCCGTCGGCATCGACAACGAAACAGTAACCTTCGACCTCTACGATATCTTCGCAATCCCGCAGATCGTGCTCATCGACAAGAAAGGTATCCTCCGCTATTACGATGTGGACGGAAGATTGCTCGAACTCATCAAGAGCCTGCGCCGCGAAGCCGGATAGCCGGTACTAGAGAACAGTCTGCTGCGTCTGACCGGTTAGACACGCTCGCGCAATTCAAGTTTGAGCACACTGTCTGTTTCGTGCTCCTGCTCGTGAGTCGTCATCGTACTCGCACTCGATACTCGAAAAGATCGAGTACGATGACGAGCAGGATCCTCCTTCGCCCGATCAGCTTCAGAGGATTAGTCACGAGCACGCGGTGCAGTCGACCTCGAAACGCTCTCGACGCGTGCATTCATCCCCCTTTTGAAGGGGGTGGTCCGCGGTAGCGGACCGGGGGATGTCACTCCCGCTGTTCCTTGATCGCTTCCTTCAACTCAGCCAGCACGGGCAACGTCGCGGCCGGGTCCTCGAAATAGCCCTCGATCCACTTCACCATCGTCTCGACCACGTGCGCGCGCCACCGCACCGCGGGCCGCGCCAACTCGTCGCGCAGATACAGTACGTCGCGCAGGAGACACTTCCGTTCTTCTCCGTCAAGCGGCGAGAAATCCGCTTCCTGCACCAGGCGCTCCATGAGCGACGGCACGTTCGCAAACGTTTCCTCGATGTCTCCCGGCGCGGGCGGGTACTGCAGGTTGAACTCGAACCGGTTCTCGACAAGGTCGATGCCCTTCGCGGTGATGCGCGTTGCCGCGAACCACGGCGGGTTGTACCCCATCATCAGTTCGACGTACCCCTTGTCGCTCAGATAATGAATGTTCGCGAGCAGATCTTCCCGCGGCACCATGCTGTCCGCCAACACGTCCTCCGGCGTCAGCATCTCGAGCGGGTCTTTCAAATAATGTTCGTACAGCACGGTCAACAGCCTGCGCCGCACGGATTTGGGATGAGCAGACATCATGCTCCAAGTATACCAGCGAAACTGGAACGGCGCGCAAAACGCTGCACACCCACCTTCGCGTAGATTTAGTTCTGCCGTCCGGGAGGTGTAAACTGTATGAAGGGTCATGACCAGTACTTATGGGTAAAACCTTACGGAAGGACCACACATAATGAGTCACAAAGCGATAGCCGCTACACTCGTATTGCTCATCTCTCTTGGCCTGGGCTGCGCGACCTCAGGCACGACCGGCGCCTGGATTACTTTGTTCGACGGCAAAACCTTGAACGGGTGGATTCAGAAGAACGGCCTGGCAACGTACCGCGTCGAAGACGGGACGATCGTGGGCCGATCCGAGAAGAACAGCCCGAATTCGTTCCTGTGCACCGAGAAGGACTACGGCGACTTCGAGCTGATGTTCGACGTAAAACTGTTCAACCCCGAACTCAATTCCGGCGTGCAAATTCGCTCGCAGACCAAAGCGCCGGAAGGCGGCGAGAAATTCGGACGCGTGAACGGCCCGCAGGTGGAAATCGCCGCGGGCGGTGCGGACGGCTCCGATTCCGGCTACGTTTACGGCGAAGCGTGCGGCGGATGGATGTCGCCGGACGGCACGCGCGATCTGCACAAGGCCTTCAAAGTAGGCGAATGGAACAGCTACCGCGTCGTCGCGCAGGGCCCGCGCATCCAAACCTGGATTAACGGCCAGCAGATAGAAGACCTCGTCGACGAAGCGAAACTCGCGTCGCACCCGAAAGGCTTCATCGGCCTCCAGGTCCACGGCGTCGGCGACAAGGGGCCCTACGAAGTCGCCTGGCGCAACATCAAAATTAAACCGTTATAGACACAGCATTCGCATTCAATCGAAACGGACGGCGTGACCGCTCTATCGTGCTCGTGCGTTACCAAGTTTCCACCTACATTCTCGTTACCAAATTTCCAATTGGTAACGCGCTCTTGAAAAGCTCTGCTTTGATCCCTCAGGAAATGATCTCCACACTATCACCCACTTGCACCCTACCCCCGTCAACAACCGTCGCGTAGATGCCGAAATTCTGCGCGGCATCGCGGACGATCGATCGCAATATCGACGGGTCCTTCGGCAACCCGTCCTGCGCGTGCATCGTCATCCCGCAACGCACCGTCGGAATTGTGCACTGCAACTCGACGCCGCCGATACGAATCGTGCGGCCGCCCCACTCACGCTCGACAAGCCCCTCAATCCCCGGCGCGGTCTCGATCAATAAATTCGGACGGAACCGGCGGGCGTCCCACGCCGCTTCCGGGTTCACCTTCCTCATCGCATCGAGTGACGCCGTCGTCAGCAGGTGAATCGGAAACGCGTCGAAATACGTCCCCGGCGGCGTTGCAAACTCGAAGAGTTCGCCGGGCAATTCGGCCAAGTCCGGAATCGGTTCGTCCGCTTCCCGGCTGAACTCACCGCGCAACTGCGCGTTCAGCGGCGTATACGGCGCGACCGCCTGCAACACGCGCCGGAACGTCTTCGACCTGCCCATCCATCCCACAACCGACGCGCCCGGCTGTCTGCGCCGGTAATGCGCCTTATCGCTCGCAGGCTGCACCGGCCACAATGACACCCGCGCACCGAGAAACTCCGACAGACGGTCATTCGCGTTTGCATCATCGCTGGCGATCACCGACCCATCCGGAAAGCGAATCGAAACATGATTACTCATGGGGACTGACGCCGACTTTTGCGAAGGCTCTGCGGGCACGGGGACTGACACCGACTTTCGCGGAGGCTCGGCGGGCACGGGGACTGACACCGACTTCTGCGAAGGCTCTGCGGGCACGGGGACTGACACCGACTTTTGCGGAGGCTCGGCGGAGCGAAACTCGGTGTCTGTCCCTTCCACAACGCCTTCCACAACGGAGACCATCACCGCTTCGGTGTCTGTCCCTCCCCCGACGTACCCTGCCTGGCACTGCATCAGCGCCGGCCATTTCTTCCCCCCGCGAATCTCCCGCGATGCCTCATCCCGCAACGCCCATCCCCTATCACCGGCCAATCCGCTTTGCGTGACTTCGCACGCTTCCATCCTCTCGCCACCCATCGACTTCACCGGGTAACGCCACACCTCTCGAACAATGCCCACGTTCATTGGATTCGACCCGCCTCGTGCATATCGCCGCCTCGCTCGGGGCTGAGTATAGCGAACAACTGCAACCTGAGCCTACACTCTGGTTACGATGACATCCGCCCGCCCGCTTTTGTTCGTCTGCGGGATACTCTTTGTAAGTAAACTCCGATTCGGGTTACCAATACATTTGGAACGAGGTGCTGCGTTGCGCGACGAAGACCAAAAGGCCCTGTTCATGAACTGGCTCAACGAACATGGCCCCTCCGTCATGAAGGTCGCGCGCGCCTACACCCTCACCGCCGAGGACTGCCAGGACCTGGCGCAGGAGATTCTGCTCCAGGCGTGGCGCTCCTTACCGACGTTCGAGCACCGCGCAAGCGCGGCGACATGGTTCTATCGCATCGCATTGAACACCGCGATGAATTGGCACAGAAAAGACAAGCCGCGGCGCCTGACTCAGCAACCACTTCTCGAAGTGCACTCGGCAACGGTGGGGTCCAACAGCGCCGATCAAGTTCAGCATCGAGATACCGTCGAGCAGCTCTACAAAGCAATACACCAGCTACCAAAGGCCGATGCTGCGCTGGTGCTGCTGTACCTCGATGACCTGAGTTATCGGGAGATGGCCGAAATATTGGGCATCTCGGAAAGCAACGTCGGGGTGAAGCTGAATCGCGCGAAAAAGGCGCTGAGCGATCTGATGAAGGAGAGCGCACATGTCCCCGGATGAATTTCAGCAGGCCTGGCAGGCGGGAACATCTAAAACGCGCATCAATTTTGATGCCGATACGTTGCTGAAGGAAGTGCAGCGCTCCCAACGCGAATTCCGGACGGCGATCTTGATACGAGACTATCGCGAGGTCGGCGTCGCACTCGTCATGCTGCCGGCATGGGTCATCATGGGTTACGCGCTTTCGCTTCCCTGGACATGGTACCTCGTCATGATCGGAATTGTGTGGGGCATTGTGTTCATCCTCGTGGACCGCTGGCGCCACAAGCACAAACTCCCCGGGCCAAACGAACCCCTGCTCATCAGTGCAAAGGAATCCCTGACGCAGGTCGAGCATCAGATTTGGCTACTCCGAAATATTGTGTGGTGGTATTTGCTGCCTTATGCCCTCCCGATGTTCGTGTTCTTCGTCGATGCATGCAGGTCTACCGGCATGAGTTGGCCGCCTGCGCTCGTGGTTGCGTCGCTTCCGTCGCTCTTTGTAGCACTCCTCTATGCGTTTCTTTATGTTCTGAATCAACGTGAAGTGCGGAAACGTCTGGAACCGCGCCGCCAAGAACTGCTCTCGCTTATTGCCAGCCTCACCGATGAAACGACAGGCGAAGTCAGCGGCGCATATCCGATATTGACGGGCAAGTCTTCCTATAAATCGATTTCGCCGCGCCGGACAATCATCGCAACATTAGTAGCGTTGATACTTTTGGCGATCGGAATTGGCGGCATCTTTGTTTTCGCCAACCTCGACGACGATAGTTATGAGAAGCTCGCGCCCTTTACCGATGTGCGGTGGGCGGAAGACGCTCCCGTGGTCGAAATTGACGGCGAGTGGCATCTGCTTTTTTCCATCGATGGGACGGATGTCAAGGATATCGTGGCTTTCTGCCAGCGCACGTATGGAGACAAGTGGCAGAAACGATTCGGGGAAGACTTGGTTCAGGTCTTGACCGAGATGGGCCAAAAGCCGCGCGACACCGTGAAGTTGGATGTATTGTCAACCGCAACGCCCGTGGCGCGAACTACGAAAGACGTCGCCATGACCTCGGCCAACCGCCGCGCCGTCAGGGCCGCGGCCGAGAAACGTGAGTTTAGTGAGCAACAACTGGAGGAGTTCCGCGCAAAATCCCGCAACGAACCGTTCGTCCCGCTCGCGAAACTAATCCCCACTCTTCGACAAGAAAACAAACTCGTCGGCCTCGCCGCAATGGTCGTAGTCGATGGGAAACTTGTCGGTTCCGCGGTGGACGGGGATCGCAAGGCGCGAAGCGGCGTGCAGCTTTCGATCGGCGATCAATGGCACCTCGGATCCATCACCAAATCGATCACAGCGACCATGATCGCGCGATTGGTCGAAGCGGGCAAGATGCAATGGACCGACACCGTCGGCGCATGTTTTCCGAATGAAGTCATTCACGACGACTGGAAACTGGTCACGCTGCGGCAACTGCTGACGCACACCTCGGGCGCGCCGGCGAACTTCTCCGTGAGCGTCCGCCGGAAGAAACCTGCACTCGGTCCCGAATGCACGCAGGCGCGGCGGGAGGCGGTGCTGAACGTAATGGCCGGGAAACCGGAACACGCGCCGGGCACGGAGTTTGCCTACTCGAACGTCGGCTTCACTATCGCGGGCGCCATGGCTGAGCAGGCGACCGGCGAAACCTGGGAAGACCTCGTAAAACGAGAAGTCTTCGAACCGCTGGCGCTCGAGAGCGCCGGCTTCGGCCCGCCAAAGAGTCTGGACAAAAAACTCGAACAACCGCAGGGCCACACGACGGCATTCGGGTGGAAAGTAGCCGCGGGCGAGGACGCCGACAACACATTCATCATCGGCCCCGCCGGGATCGTGCACATGACGCTCGAAGACCTCTGCACCTACGCAACCGAACACCTGCGCGGCGAACTCGGCCAGGGCACCCTGCTCTCCGCCGAAACCTACAAACTGCTGCACACGCCCGAACTCGACGACTACGCGTGCGGCTGGGTGAAGAAAGGACCCACCGCGAATATCCCGTACGACGTCTACTGGCACAACGGATCGAACACCATGTGGTACGCACTCGTCGCGTTCATCCCCGAAACGAAAACCGTCGTCGCCGTCACCTCAAACGACGGCGACATCGCAAGGGCCGAAGCCGCCGCGTGGCGAATCGTGCAAAACAGCGCGAGGTCCAGCAAGGATGCCGAACAACGGCAGACGAGCAATCCGAGCTAGGCTGTGCCTTGGAGTGCGCCATGACAGCGGCGCTTTTGTTCGATGTGCGCTGTTTACTTCTTAATTAAGCGTGATTGCTCTGGCGGCATTCCCAAGCAGGATCCAGAAACGAGGCCGGGAGCGCGGCGCGACGGCTTCATGCTAGACTTATGCAATGAACACGGACGATACGATTCAGCGGGCGGATAGCCGATCGAAATTGAGCTATGTCGACCGCAAGTATTTGGAAGCCCTTGATCAGCGCCCGCCCTACTTTGCGTTGCTGCAAGTGCAGGACATGATCGACTCGGTCAAGGCGATGTACGCCCTTCAACTTCGTCAGGAAAGCCCATCGTTGAGCGGAAAGGCGCTCCGCATTGCCGTCGCCCGGCGCTTTTACGCGGCTGACCCCGCGGCCCTGCGCATGCTCGATCGGATCGAAGCTGCCGATGGACGACAATAAGATCGGCAAGACGATCCTTCGTATTTCGTCCGCCTTACGCCGTTTGTCGATCAAACATCACGTGACGGGCGGCGTAGTTTCGTCTTACTACGGCGTACCGAGACTCACCATCGACGTTGATTTCTCCGTCATGCTGCCATCCGGTCATCGCGATTTACCCGCCATTGTGGCGGAACTGGAAGACTCGTTCGACATCGATCTCGAATCATCGCGCGGGGCGCTCGCGTCCCATGGAATGTTTCAAGCGCTCGATAAGCAAACGTATTTCAAAGTGGACTTCCACGCAAAGCAGATCGTGCCCGGTGAATTGGAGCGCTGTGTCAAACGGGAGATTTTCCCGGGAGTCGTCGTTCCCATTGCCTCGGTCGAAGATTGCATTATGTCGAAGCTGATCTGGTGGACAATGGGCAGCGAAAAATCGTGGCACGACGCCGTCCACGTACTGCAACGGCAGCGAACGGTTTCCTTGGATCTGCTTGGAGAATTGGCCACTCACCTCCAACTTTCAACCGAGCTAGATATGCTGCTCCAAGAGGCGCTCCGGTAGGTGCGGCAGCACCTCTCCGTTGTCTTGCCCTTCGGCTTCGTTGCCCGGGGTGCAGGTATGGATTGTGTTGGCTATACTGATGGCCAAGTGCGTCCGGGTGTGGACGCTGTGTAACGAGGCTGCGACCAACGATGCGAGTATTTTCAACGCTTGTTGCCGGTGTGTGGATGGTCTTGACGGCTGCCTGGGCGGCGGACGCGCCGCAGGCGAAGCTCGTCGAGGCGGGCAAGGACCACGGGACCGTGTTCGCGGGGACCAAGGTCAAGGGCACGTTCTACGTGGAGAATACGGGGACCGTGCCGTTCACGATTACGGACGCGAAGTCCACGTGCCAATGCACGACGGCGGTTCCCTCAAAGGACCCGATCGCGCCGGGGGCGCGCGGGGAAGTGACGTACGAGGTGTCCGGGACTAGCGCGGGCACGAGCAAGAAGAGCATTCGCATCGTGACGGATCCGCCGTTGGCGGAACCGTTGGTGTTTACGTCGTCGGTCACCTTCGCGCCGTATATCGAAGCGGCCGCCGAGGACCTGGCCGTGGAGATCGGGCAGGGCGACCCGCTCAATGCGCGGATTCCGTTGCGCATCGCCGCGGGGGTCGAAGGCTTAGAGGTGCTGGGCGTCAAAACGCGTACGCGCGATGTCTCTGTCGCGATCGAAGGGCCGGAGAACGGCGCCGACCACGTGTTGGTCGTGCAGTCGACAAACCCGCTGCCTGCGGGCAGGCGGCCCGTGCTCGCGGAGCTTGAATTCGAAAAGGACGGCAAAGGCGTTCAGAACCTGACGGTAACGGTAAACGTGATCCCTGCGATTCAAATCACGCCCGCGCCGATTACCGTAAAGTTCGATCCGGGCAAGGACGAAGCAACCGTGGCCATCACGTTGAAGAGCACCAAGGGCAATCCGTTCACGATCAAGTCGGTCACGCCGAAGGTGTGTACGATTCGCGATGTCGCGCTGCCGAAGGAACCGGCGGCGGAACAGACCTTGTCAGTCACGTTTGTGCGCTCCGCCGACCGGCTGACGATGCGCGGGTTCTTGTCGTTCGAGTTTGACGGAAATCTGGGCAAACAGACCGTGTTCACGATTTATCAGCGCGATTTGGGCGCGGCCAGCGCGGCCGCCGTCTCGAACATCGCCGCACCGTAAATCCATTCAAAACGCAAGGGGGCACGCATGGCGCGGAAGTATGTCTTGGGGTTGGATTATGGGACCGAATCGGCGCGCGCGCTGGTCGTCGCCGTGGACAACGGGGAAGAAGTCGCAACCGCGGTCGAGCGGTATCCCGATGTCGTGATTGACGACACGCTGCCGACCACAGGCAAGAAACTCCCGCCCGACTGGGCGTTGCAGAATCCGCGCGACTACCTCACCGTGATGGAGAAGGTGATTCCGCGCGCATTGAAGGAAGCGGGTGTCAGCGGGGACGACGTGATTGGCATCGGCACGGACTTTACGGCGTGTACGATGTTGCCGATCGACAAGGCTGGCACGCCGCTGTGCATGAAGAAGGAATGGGAGTCCAATCCGCATGCGTGGGTCAAGCTATGGAAACACCACGCCGCCCAGCCGGAAGCGGACAAGGTGAATGAGGTCGCGGCGCTGCGTGGCGAAGACTTCTTGGCGCGGTACGGCGGGAAGATTTCGAGCGAGTGGTTCTTCCCGAAGGCGTTGCAGATATTGGACGAGGCGCCCGAGGTCTACGCGGCAGCGGACCGTTTGATCGAAGCGGGCGACTGGATCGTCCTCCAACTCTGCGGCGAGGAAAAGCGTAACGCATGCGTCGCGGGGTACAAGGCGATGTGGGACGAAGGATACCCCGGCAACGAGTACTTCAAGGCGCTCGACCCGCGCTTCGAGAACATCGTCGCCGAGAAGTTGCGCAGCGACATTTATCCTGCGGGGGTCCGCGCGGGCGGCCTGCTGCCGGAAGTGGCGAAGAAGCTGGGATTGAAACCGGGGACAGCGGTCGCCACGGGTGGCGTCGATGCGCACGTCGCCGTGCCTGCAGCGACCGTTACCGAAGCGGGCAAGATGGTGATGATCATGGGCACGAGCCTGTGTCACATGGTCTGCGGCACGGAGAAGAAGATAGTCGAGGGCATGTGCGGCGTCGTGAAGGACGGAATCCTCCCCGGTTACTACGGATTCGAAGCGGGGCAGAGCGCCGTCGGCGATATCTTTGCGTGGTTTGTGGACAACTGCGTGCCTGCGAGCGTGTACGACGATGCGAAGAAAGCAGGACTCGACGTGCACGGTTACCTCGGCCGGGAAGCGGCGAAGCTGAAGGTTGGTGAGTCAGGCGTGGTGTGTCTCGACTGGTGGAACGGCAACCGCTGCATTCTCGTCGATGCGGATCTCAGCGGCCTGATGATCGGCATGACGCTATCGACAACACCCGCGGAAATGTACCGCGCCATTCTCGAGAGCACCGCGTTCGGCACCTACACGATCATCAAGCAACTCGAAGCCGGCGGCGTACCCATTACGGAGCTGTATGCATGCGGCGGATTGCCCGGAAAGAACCCGCTACTCATGCAGATCTTCGCGGACGTAACGAACCGAGAGATTAAGATCAGCGCAAGCGACCAAACAGTAGCGCTCGGCTCCGCGATGTGGGGCGCCGTGGCGGCCGGCGTCGAAGCCGGCGGTTACGCAGACATCACCGCCGCCGCTAAGAAAATGGCCCGCCTGCGCGACACCGTGTACAAACCCAACAAAGATGCACACGCAGCGTACGAGAAGATCTACGCCATCTACCGTCGCCTGCATGACCTCTTCGGCCTCAAAGGCGGAGACGCCGCGATGAAGGAATTGAAGGCGGTGCGGCACAGCGTGCATGGATGAACAGGTCGCATAGGACTCATCGTAGGTACCAGTCCTACACGTACTAAAGCAATTTGAGATACTACGTAGCTGCGTTTTCGTGCTCGTGCTCGTAATCGTGCTCGTAATCGTAATCGCACACTCGATTTGCACGGAAACCTACGGGACATACCTGCTACGGCATTTCTTAAATTACACTAGCCGTGCTGGTTACTGCGATGCCCATTGTTGAGGGCAGCAGCGACGCCATTTCGAAAATTGTATGTGGCCGCGCAATCGAGCGATCGCCGCAAATAAAGATGCCATTGTAATCATGGTTGGCGTCGTCGGGGCCGGTGTCGTTTTCATCGGCGTAGATGGAATCGTGTCCGACCGTGCCGATGGCGCGCCAGTTGAGATCGTCGGGATAGACAATGAGATCGGGCGCGATGCCGGTGACTTTTCGATAGACTTCCTCTGGTTTCAGCACGATGTTGTGAATCGGCCCGTCATTCTGTCCGGCAATCGAGCGAATGCCTGCCGCGATTTCATCGCGCAAGTTTTCGTAGTCCGATTGCGGGATGCATCCTTCCGGCTCGCGATCTATCACATTCAGGAAGATGCGCGCGTAGTAACCGCCGGAACTCCACGCGCGCGTGTTCGCCCAATCGATCGCGCAATCTTCGAGGCGCGTGCCAGGCGCAACAGGTCCCTTTAACCATAGATAGCCGTTGTCGATGAGCCATTGGTTAATGCGGAGTCCGCCGCGCATTGCCTTCGCGCCGTGATCGGAGACGACGATCGTCGTGACGTTCTCGCCCGCGACGGCGAGCAGTTGGCCGATTTGCGTGTCGACGGCGGAATAGAAATCACGGAACGCGTGTTCGAATGGATTGCCGGGGACGTGCTTCGGGTGCGATGGATCGCAGTACTTCCAGAAACCGTGGTGCAGGCGGTCGACGCCCATCTCGACCATCATGAAAAAATCCCACGGCCTGGCTTTCATCAGGTATCGCGCAACGGCGAAGCGGTTCTCCATAAGCGCGTAGATGCGCGCGAGTAGGCTTGACTTATCGTCGGTGCGGAAGTCGCGCACGTCCGGGATGTACTCGCCGCACGCGCGTTCGATCTCGCGCTTCAACGACTTTGGGTAGGTGTAGTCGACGGTGACGTCGGGCGTGTCGATGCCGGAGACGAGAAAGCCGTTCAACGGTTTGGGCGGATACGTTTGCGGCACGCCCAGGACGATGCACTGTTTGCCGTGCCGCGAGAGGTCGTCCCACACGCGCGGCTCGCGGATCGACGATCCGTTCGCGGTGACCATTTCGTTGTACGAACGATCGACGCGATTGCGAAACCCGTAGCAGCCAAGCTCGCCAGGGTCCCTGCCGGTGGTCATGCAAGCCCACGCAGGCACGGTGATCGGCGGGTGGCAGCTTTCGAGCGGGCCGCAGCAGCCGCGCTCCATGAGCGCGCGGAGGTTCGGGAGATCGAACGCGTCCGGCCCGAAGACAAATCGCGGCGCCGCGCAGTCAAGGCCGATGACAAGGACGCGGGGCGGCATCGTCGCGCTCAGTGCTTTTTCAGCGCCAACACGAAACGATACTCTTTCTCTAGCCCCGTCCAAATGTGGGCCGGAACCTTGAGAATGCTTTCCAGTAAGGCAGCGGTCTCGGCCTCGATTGGCGCACTACCCTCGACAAGCGCATCGAGTCTTGACACAGTCCATCCCATGCGCCGCGCGAGTTCGTGCTTCGTCATCCCCAAGTCACTCAACACTTCATCGACATATTCGCCGGGAGGAACCGCAAGATTGGAATGATACTCAATGTGTTTCATGTGTGAGCTACGCCTTGTTCGATCCGTACCGTCGCGAAAACTCAATACAGGCGAGTAAATCATATCGCTCAAGATCGGGAAAAGTAGCAAGATGAGTTTCGATCTCCTCGCCTCCGCTCAGGTACTCCATTATTGATTCAACGGGATAGCGCATGCCGCGAATACACGGCTTCCCGTGGCAGATTTCCGGGTTATAGGTGGTGCGTGATAACAAGTGCTCAGAAACCATAGAGGAATTTTACGCGCGCCGAGGTTTGCGAGCAATCGATTGCCGGGTATATTTGCGATCAAGGTCGGCTTGCTCAGGAAGAAAAGAAACGCCCGGCACGGAGGCCGGGCGCTACAAGGAGAAATCAGTGAATCGCGGTTACGTGCTCTGCGCCCACTTGATAAGCACCTTGGCGACTTCGGGGCGGCTGAACTCGACAGGGGGCATTTCGCCGGCCTTGAGCATCTCGCGCACCTTCGTGCCGCTGAGGTGCGTGTGATGTTCCTTGTCGTGCGGGCAGGTTTTGATCGATCCCATGTTGCCGCAGGCTTTGCAGTGGAACGTGTGGTCGAAAAACAATGGCGTGATGCCGAGTTCCTTCGCGTCGATCTCGTTGAAGATGTAGTGCGCGTCGTACGTGCCATAGAAGTTTCCGACGCCGGCGTGGTCGCGGCCCACGATGAAATGCGTGCACCCGTAATTCTTCCGGACAATCGCGTGCATGATCGCTTCCTTCGGTCCCGCGTAGCGCATGTTCACGGGCATGATCGACAGGAGCGTGTGCTTCTTCGGGTAATAGAGATCGACGATGGTCTTGTAGCATTCCATACGGACGTCGCCGGGGATGTCGTCGCTCTTGGTGGTGCCCATGAGCGGGTGAATGAGCAGGCCGTCGCACACTTCCAGCGCGCATTTCGTAAGGTACTCGTGCGCGCGGTGGATCGGGTTGCGCGTCTGGAACGCGACGATGCGTTTCCAGCCGTGATGTTCGAACGCCGCGCGGGTTTCCTTCGGCGTGAGGTTATATTCCTGGTGTTCGATGACGCGCGCCTTCAGCACGTCGATATCGCCCGCGAGAAACACGTCGCCGAGGCCGAGCGTGTACGCGACGCCGGGGTGCGATTCGTCCGTCGTGCGATAGACCTTTTCCGCGATCTCCCGGTGGTCTACGTGGAACTTCTCGCTCAGGTGCAGAATGGCGACGATGTCGCCTTCATCGTCCTCGATAGCGACATCCGACTTGACAGGCAGTTTGTCCGCAACTTCCGGCGTCACGGCCAACAGGATTGGAATAGTCCACGGAATTCCGGGGCGCAAGTGCATCGTGTCGATGACGCTTCGGACTTCCGCCTCGCCCATGAAGCCCGTCAGCGGGCTGAAAATGCCTTTTGCGATGCAGTCGATATCGAATGCGCAGTACGAATCCACCTTGATGCGCGGAAGGCCTTTGGCCGCTTCCTTCGCGGCATCGAGCGCGGCGCCAGTCAGAAAGCGGTCCACCAGAGTGCCGCCATGCGGGGGCAACGACATAGTATCTCTCCATCCAATTCCGTTGAGGGTTGCGCGCCCGCACGACGGGGCAAAATCCCACTGGGCACCCATGGGCGCAGAAACAAATAGTATAGAATTCGGCGGGTAGTGGACACAAATTTGGGTAGAGTAGCGAAAACTGAACCGGCCGGAACGGTATTCTGCCGTTCCGGCCGCAAAAAGAATCTGCGTCTATTGCGAGATTACACGCCTTCGACGTTTATACCCGTCGCGCGCCAGACGCCGTCCGCTTCCTTCTCGAGCTTGAATTCAATCGTGGCGGTGCCGAACGACGCGACCATTTCAACCGGATATACGGTCGCCACGCCGTTTTCGATCTTGAGCGTCGCCTTGCTGGCATCGATCTTTGTGCCATCGAGCGTGCCCTGCTCGAATTGCGACTTCAGGAACCCGAGCATCTGCTCCTTGTTGCCCCACTCATAGTGGTTGAACTTGTCGGAAATACCGGCGCCGAGCTTGGCGAGGTCCTTGCCCTCCATGCCGGTCTTCCAGTTTTCCAGCGCGGCCTTCACGCCGTCCTCGTCGCTCGGGCCCTTCTTCGCGGTCGATGCACCGCCGCTCGTGGCGCAACCCGCCAACGCCAACACCATCACCAGCGCACCGCAAATCGAAAATAATGCTGTCTTACGCACGACTCTACCCTCTTGTTCCTGTTTGCCTAAGGTCTTCCACCCAAAAATGTCCGCACCACTTGGGACGGTCGCGTAGTATATCCCTTGATCCGCCGCGCCGCAAGGGGTCCACGAGAATCGGGGTCCCCGGCCATTTAGGGTGCCGAAAACCTGTCGAGCCGGCAGATATTCAACGTGGCCGGAGTTTGGGTTCTCGCGACAGAGCGCCGCGCCGCCTGCCGCATCCCGCTGTACCCGAACCGGTTAGCTCGGTGGAACTCGCGGGCGTGGCTTCGGCACCGTTGTTGCTCATTTCCGGGGCATGGTTACCTGTGAGCACAAGATCGACGGAGAGCGGAACGCCACCATCCATTGGTTCTACACGATGGATCGCGAGGGCGAAACTCCCATGAGCCGCGCATTGAAGAGCGGGCACCGTGGCCTGCAGGAGGTGATGATCCGGCAGGAGTTGGCGGATGCGCCGGACCAGGCCGCCGGAGACACCCTTCTCCAGCGCGCGGCGTATTGGGGCATGGAGAACGCAGTACGAAAGTTGCTCGCGACCGGCGCGAACCCCGGGGAGCGGGACGTGACCGGCGAAACGCCGTTGCACAAGGCGGCGCGCCGCGGACACACAAATTCGGTTCGCGCGTTGATCGAAAACGGCGCAAACGTAAACGAGATGGACAGCCTGGGCATGTCGTGCCTGCATTGGGTTGCGCTGAACGGGCGGACGGACCTCGCAGAACTGTTGTTGAGCGCGGGCGCAGATGTGCACTCGCGCGATAATTCGTACACGAGCATGACGCCATTGGCGGTGGCGTCGATGATGGGCTACGACGAAGTGGCGGAACTGATTGGAGCGTACGGCGGAACGTATTAGTACCGTCTTACCTATAGAGAGCGGTGTTTTGATTAAGCCCGGCGCCCGGTTTCGGGGGCCGGGCTAGCGCAATTCAAGTTTGAGCACACTGTCTGTTTCGTGCTCCTGCTTGTGAGTCGTCATCGTACTCGCACTCGATACTCGAGAAGATCGAGTACGATGACGCGCAGGATCCTCCTTCGCCCGATCGGCTTCGGAGGACAAGTCACGAGCACGCGGTGCAGTCGACCTTGAAACGCTCTAATACTATTTTGGGCTTTCGATTTTGGATTCTTGATCGGTGCGCGCGGCGGTACGCAACGGATCAATCGGAAGGTCCTCGGCCGGACGGTCCGGCGGGGTTTCGGGCTTGATACGCTCCAACAGATCGTCGCGGTACGGGTCCGGCTGCTCCGACTTTACGTGCGGAACCTCGATTCCGCTGGTTGAACTCGCGCAGCCCGGTGCGCAATACAAAGCCAACGCCCCGGCAAGTGCGCCGATCAATATGCGATTCCGATTACGCCACACGCACCCGATCCACGTACTCGAGGTTTGCGTTGATTTCGCCGGGATCGAGCACGCCGATGTTGAGCGCGTCGACGACGCCCGAGGACAACACAAACTGTAGCGACTCCGGAATGCGGTCCTTTGCGGCGCCTTCGCCGGCGATCTTCATGCCGAGCACGCCAACGCCGTTGTCGCGCGCGCGTTTGAGCACGGCTACGACATCGAGCACTTCCTGTTCGTTGAGTACTTCCTTCGTCTTGCCGTCGGGCGTAAGGTTTTTCGCGTCCATTTTAATGCCGAAGGGATTGATGCGCGCGAGGAGCACATCGGTCCATGGCGAGTCCGCGGCGGTTTCCATTGCGCCGAAGTTGTGGCACGAGCAGCCGTGCGCACGGATGAGGCCTTTCGATTTCGCGTCGGCCAGCGCGTCCATGCACGGTTTCAGCTTTTCCGTCCACCCGGGTTCGGTGAGGCAATGCAACAAGACCACGTCGATATAGTCGGTGTCCAACTCGCGCCGGAACCGCTCGAGATCGGCCTTGATCAGGGTGGGATCGCGCGACACCGTCTTCGTGAGGAGCAGAACGTCTTCGCGCTTGACGGTGTTCTTCATTGCATCCTTCATGTAATCGTGCGCGCCATACATGTCGGCGAGATCGAAGTAGGTGACGCCGCTGGCGTGCGCGTGCTCGATAAGCGAGACAAACGCTTTGCGCCCTTTTCGGTTTTGCGCGGAACTGCCGTTCCACGCCTGGGTGCCGGTGCCCATACCAAGGAGTGAGCATTGCACGCCGCACCGGCCGAGCGTGCGTTTCATCGTGCCGGAGAATCTGGTTTCGGCCCCCCAGGCGGGACGCAGCCCCGCCATTGACAAACTCGCCGCGGTGGCCACTGCCGACCGCTTCATGAATTCACGCCGGGTTATCCATCGCATGGGAGAATCCTCCAGAATGCCTTTTCGCGTGGCCGCGGGCCCCTGATCGCCGTTGAAGCCCAACGCCGTCATTGTACACCATCGTTCCGATGACCGATAGATTCTGCTCCGCCCGATATCGAGATACGATTACGATGACGAGCGAGAGCACAAGCGCGAACGTGCAATAGCGATTAGTTTGCGCTTGAGAGTTTCGCGCCTTTCGCCACGCAATACACCCGCGCGGCGGTCCGCAGTATCAGCTTGTCTCCCACAATCGCGGGAGTCGCCATGCCCATATCGTCCTCGGCGAGTTTGTTCTCGCGAAGAATTTCAAACGTATCGCCCGCCTTCACAACATACGTCTTGCCGTCTTCATCAAGGCAGAACACTTTGTCGTTATACGCCCACGGCGAGGTCGTAAAGCCTCCGCCGCCGGGAAGCTTCTGGCGATCGTAGATGGGGGTGCCGTCCTTCGCGTTGTAACAGGACAACTGCGATCGGTCGTAGAGCACGTAGAGGCGATCGCCGTAGACCAGCGTCGAGGGGTTGTATGGAGCGGCGAGAGGCTGCGACCACGCAACGAACTCGTTCGCGGTCTGCCCGTCGGAGAGCGAAATGTCGCCGCTTGCGCCAGGTTTGATCGCATACACCGGCCGGCGCTTGTCCATCACGTAGCCGGAACTGATGTACAGCAGGCCGTGCGCCGCGTAGGGCGTGCCGATGGTGATGCTCGACATTCCGGTGAGCGACCACAGTTCCTTGCCGTCGAGACCGTACGAGCGGACCTGGCCGGAGCCGGGAGTGACGATTTCGGCGCGCTTCTCGTTCACCCACACGAAAGGTGTCGCCCAGTTGGTTTGTTCGTTGCGCGTCACGCGCCAGATTTCCTTGCCCGTCTTCTTGTCGAGCGCGACCAAGTAGGACTGCTCCTCGTTATCGTTGCAGATGTATAGCGCGTTGTCGTGCAGCGCCGGCGACGCGGCGGTGCCCCAGTTGTTGCCGGTTTTCTTCGGCTCGACCGGCACCTTCCAAAGTTCTCTGCCGTTATGATCGAAGCACCAGACGCCGAGATTTCCGAAAAACGCGTAGATGCGCTCGGCGTCGACGACGGGCGTCTCCGACGCATAACTGTTCTTGATATGGCGCGGCGTGACGGGCTTGCCTTCGTGGACCTGCTTTTCCCAAACCACTTTTCCGGATTCGAGATCGAGACAATAGACCTTCCACATGTGGACCATGTCGGGCGCGTTGTCGCGATTGCCGCCGAAGTAGAGGCCTTTCTTTGCGGCCTCGACTTCGCCCTGGCTCACGACGGTCGTAAAGAAGATGCGGTTGCCCCACACCACCGGAGACGACCAGCCGCGGCCGGGGATGTCCGTCTTCCACGCGATGTTTTCCGTTGTGGACCAGGTGTCGGGGAGGTTCGCGCCTTCGGCGACACCGCGGGCTTCCGGGCCGCGGAACTGCGGCCAGTTTGCGTCGGCGTTGGCGATCGAGATGATGAAGAAGACGAGCGCGAAAGATAGTGAACGGGTCGAGATCCTACTGAACATGTACTTGTACTCCCTGGATTACGTCGAGTATTCGATTACGATTACGATTACGATTACGAGCACGAGCACGAGCACGAAGACGTAGAGTCTTCGTGAATTAGCCCGGCAGCTCGAAGCACGCCATTTCCTCCGCGTTGCGCACGAAGAGTTTCCCGTTGGCGACTACCGGATGGTTCCACGTCTTGCCGGTGAGCGCCTGAAACCGCGCGATTTCCTCGAACTCACTCGGGTTCGTGCGCACGAGCGCGAGTTCACCCTTTTCGGACAGAACGATTAACACGTTTGAGTTCTCGATCAGCAGCAACTGCCCGCCATAGCGACCGCCCTTCCAGCGGCGATACCCCGTCGCGGAATCGATGCACATGAGCGTGTTTCCGTCAAATCCGTAGCAGTAGCCCTTGTGGAGGACGTAGTCGTTGAAGTACGGGCGAAACTCGCGCGTCGTCCATTTTTCCGTGACGTTCCATTTGGCCTCGTTTAGCGCGACTTGCAGATACCGTGTGCCTTTTCCTTCGGCCGTACCGACGAGCACGGCGCGGCCGCCATCGACGATCATGGGCTGCACGACGCGCGGGTTCATCCGAATGGGCCATTTGTTTTCCCACAGCAGTGCACCAGTTGTCGGGTCGAACGATTGCACGCCAAACCCGCTGGTCATAACAATCTGCTGCACGCCGCCGAGATCGGCGAGATGGGCCGACGAATACCCGGGCGCGCTTGCGCCACTGCACCACACTTTCGCGCCAGTGGATTTGTCGTACGCAATGACAGCGTCGTTTTCCGCTCCAAATTCCTGTCGGGAATCGCTGACGCCGCCGGTGTACATTACGACAAACTTGTCGGTGACGAGCGGTGAGCTCGAGAATCCCCACTCCGGCACGTTTGCGGTGGTGTCCTTGGCGACGTCCGCTTGCCAAACCTGCTCGCCTGTCGCGGCGTTAAGGCACTGCAGAATCCCCGTGGCGCCCTGCGTGTAGAGCTTGCCGCTGTCAAACGTCGGCGTTGCGCGCGGGCCGGAGCCGACCGCCTCGTCGAAACGCGCCTTCAATCCATTGATCCAAACCTCGTCGCCGCTACCGGCTTCGTAGCACACGACCACTTCGGTGTCACCGCGCTGTTCCTGGGTGAAGACATAGCCGCCAATCGCGCAGAAGGACGAGAAGCCGAGGCCGACGGGATTGCGCCACAGTTCTTTCGGTAGCTGTTCGTTCCAATTCGTCGCGATGGCGACCCCGCGCGCCACGCCGTCGCGTTGCGGGCCTCGGAACGCGGGCCAATCGAGCGGACCCGGCTTTTCGGGCAATGCCGCACTTCCGCCGGGATTGTCAACAGCCAGTTTCGGCGGCGCGCTCCATCGCCACGACATGTTCGGTGCGAGATTGCCGCCCACGTCGTCGATGCGAAACAACGGAAAGATGACGGCGCAGGCGATCATGTACAGCAGCGCTTTTGTGCGTTGCGCAGGCCACGCGGACCACATGGTCGCGGCAAGGACCGCGACGATTCCCGTTGTGAGGACGGGCAGCGAGACGGACAGAATTCTTGCTTGGTACTGCGGCTGCGTCACGACCGTCCACGCCACGACTGCAACGAAAATGCCCAAACCCGCGATTCGGTCGCGCCAGGGCGCGCGGCTAAACCCGAGCCACCAGATGGCGAGCAGCAGCGCCGCCAGGATCGGCATGACGACGATGCCGACCGCGTTCCCGAAGACCGTTGGCAACGTCACCGTGAACGCGAGCACAATCATGTGCGCGGCGACGATGATAACGGCGGGAACGACGTTCAGGCGCACGGGCGCTGATGGAGTCTCCGGGCCGGGTCCTCGCGCGGGCTCCTCCGCAGAGACAGATTCTTCGTGTTCGTCGGTCGGGTCGGACATTCGAGCATTCCTCGCCTTGCACTCGGGAAGCACCAAGATTGACCGTCAACAGCATACAGGACGGAGTTGTAAATAATCGATAAAGTGGTTCGCCAGGGAAAGCCGGGCGTTGATGTCGGAGCCGTTGCGTAGCGCGTTCGAGAGGGTCTTGTCGCGAACCGGTTTCATGGTGTAATACGGCGTTGCGCGGAAACGCCATGCAGTTGAATGGCAAGGATCCCCAAGTGGATCGAGCGTTCCTTGTCGAACATCGGCGTAGTATGCCGAATCGACTCCGGGGCCTGGACATGGGAGCGCGGTCTAGGACTCGCCCGCCTGATTTTCGATTCGGTAGAGGTGCGTCTTTGTGCGCAGGATGAGAGCGCCGCCCGCAACCGCGGGCGACGCCATGAATCCTTCGTCCAATGAGTTCGTCGCAACCACTTCGAGCGCGCGGCCTGCCTTGATCAAAGTCGTCTTGCCCTGCGTGCTGCAACAATAAAGCATGCCGTCGGCCAGAATCGGCGACGCGACGTAATTGCCGCCGATACGATCGGTCCAGATGACCTCGCCCTTCGCCGCGTCGAGACAGGTGACCGTGCCGTTGTTGCTCAAGAGGAAGAGCAGGCCATCAACGAGTACCGGCGAGGGTTCCGTCGGCAACTCCGGCCCCTCGTACTTCCACGCGCGGTGTGATTCGGTTACATCTCCGTTGCCATCCACGCGCACGGCGGACAAGCTTGCCTTGCCTCGGCCGGAAATGATGTAGGCGACGCCGTCCGCATAAACGGGCCGGGCCGCGGGGGTATACCCGTCGTACCGGAGCGCCCACAGTTCCTTGCCGGTCGCCGTGTCGTATGCGAAGGCGCATGCCGAGCCTGGGCTGAGCACTTGCGATTTCCCATTTACGTCAAAGACGATTGGCGTCGAGTAGCCTTTGCGAAAATCGCCTTCGCGGATTAAGTTTCCCTGTTCGTCGTAGTCGGTCCACTTCGTCGACCGATCGGTGCGCCAAACGGTTTCGCCAGTCTTCGTATCGAGTGCCGCCAGGTACTGCTGGTCCACACCGTCGAACGTAAGAAACAGTAGGTTCTTGAACACGATAGGCGACGACCCTGGCCCGCGAAAATGGCGGCATGGCAAGTCTTCCCGTTTCCAGACCGGCTTGCCGGTCGCGGTGTCGAGGCACGCGGTGCCATAGCTCCCAAAGTGCACGTATACGCGCCCGGGTTCGATTACCGGCGAAGGTGAGGCGTAACAGTTCACACCATTGTTGAGCGGCTCCGGATTGTCGCAGTGGAAGAGCTTCTCGTTAATGCGAATCTTCCCGGTCCCCACATCAACACAAATGGCAAAGAAGTCACGGCCATCTTCCGTCGCCGTTGTCAGCCAGATGTCGTTGCCCTGCACAACCGGCGTCGACCAACCGAACGGCGGGATTTCCACCTTCCACACTACGTTCTCGGTCTCGCTCCAGTGCGTCGGCAGGCCGACGGTGTCACCGGCGCCCGCCACGTAACCGTTTCCCCACGGTCCTCGAAATTCCGGCCACCCGGCGTCCGCACCCGCCGCCCAACCGGTCGCAGTAACGGAGATAGAGATGACTAGTGCGGCACATCTCACGCGTGCGTGTGTGCCCGCGCAAGCCATCGGAGCGCACGTACCCATATTGGATTCCTTCGTTGCCAAGACCTCTTGAGAGGATGTCATGTCCACTTGCCGCGCCGCAAGCTTCGCATCGCGTAATGTGCCGGAAGCTCTTCGGCGGAAATATTGTGGTTGCACAGTATCCAAGTTGATTTCCCCCCGACGGTACAATATATTGTGGGAAGCTCGGGTTTTTATTGTTTCGGCGCGATAGCACACTTGGGTCGCTTACGAATGCGTATCACATCGGCGGCGGTCGTCCTCTCCATATTGTTCGTCGGCGCGGCGCCTGTCATTGGTCCGAAAGGAAAAGGAAGCGTCAAAGTCACGCTCAAACCTGCGGACGCGGTCAATGCTGGGGCGCAGTGGCGTGTGGACGGTGGAAATTGGAGGGACAGCGGGGACAAGGTACGCAAGCTGTCGCCGGGCGATCACACGATTTCGTTCGCGCCCATCGATGGTTGGAAAAAGCCGAAGGACAAGACCGTAGCCGTTGTTGCCGGCGAGACCGTATCCGTGCGCGGAAAGTATGTGCAGACCGGCCCGCCGCCGCCGGTTGCGTCCGCGACACCAATGGCCGGGCCCGCGCCCCTCACCATTCAATTCTCCGGCGATGCGAACGATCCGAATATCGGCGCCGCCACGTTTTCGTGGACCTTTGGAGATGGCGGCACGTCATTCGACGAAGACCCGACGTATGCGTACCCGATTGGTACGCCGCCGGGCAATTACGATGTGACGTTCATCGTCACCGACAATGGCGGTGTCCAACGCGCGACGACGATTCCGATCACGATAACCGCGGGCGCGGTTTCCGCGGTTGAACAGGTCGAACCCTCTGAATCGGCCGAGATTGTCGTCACAGATGCAGGCAGCCCCATTGCAGACGCGTCGGTAGCCATTCCGAAAGGCGCGATTGACGAACCGCTGGTGATTACGATTGGCGAAGATATCACGACGCCATCGGACTGGCTGGGCCGAGAACCCCTGGTCGAACTGGGTCCGGAAGGTACGACATTCGACAAGGCGGTGACCGTGCGCGTGCCGGTCTCTCCGGCTGTCGCAAATCCGGAAAACGTGCGCATTATTGCGTATGACCCGTCGCGCGGCGCGTGGTCCACGGACGGCATTACCGATATCGTGTACATCGGAGGCGAGGACCGCGTCATTACGTTCAAGACGACGCACTTCACCTTCTTCTCGACATTGGACACGTGGACGATTCAAGACTTGGGCACGCTTGGCGGCGCCACGACGTATGCGTTCAGCATCAACGAAGATTCCCAAGTGACGGGATATTCGTATCCGTTTGTCGCTGCCAATTGGCGGCACGCCATGCTTTGGGAAAGTGGGAGCCCGCTCGAGGATATTCACGATTCGACCGACAAACACAGCTACGGGTTCTCTATCAACGCCGCCGCCACCGTGCAAATCGCGGGCTACACGCAGGTGGAGGATTTCGACGAGGATTTCACGGCATTCGTCTGGGACGCAACAAACGGAATGCAAGACCTCGGCACGCTGGGCGGGACGTCCGCGCAGGCGTGGGGCATCAACGATTCCGGTGTCGTGGCGGGCCAGAGCACGATTGCGACCGGCGAAACGCGCGCGTTTCGCTGGACCTCGGGCGGCGGGATGACCAGTCTGGGAACGCTTGGCGGCGACAACTCGATCGCGACGGCCGTCAACGGCGCAGGGCAAATTGTCGGTTGGTCTGAGGACAACGGAACAAACAAGGAAGCCGCGTTTCGCTGGACCTCCGGGGTGGGTATGGTCAAACTCCAGCAATTTTCGAGCGCGAAGTACAGTTTTGCGCTTTCAATCAATTCCAGCGGTAATTCGGCGGGTGAAGCGCAAATCGGAAACTCGAGTCCAATTCACGCGGCACTGTGGACGGGCACGACGCAGGTTACCGACCTCGGCACGCTCGGCGGTGCATCAAGTGTTGCGCGGGCGATAAATGACAACAACCAAGTCGTGGGCTCCTCGCTCACGAATACGGGGGTCACTCGCGCATTCGGTTGGGACGACACGGGCACAGCGACAATGACAAACCTGAACGATCTGCTGCCCGGTGGATCGGGGTGGGTGCTCGTGGAAGCGTGGGACATCAACAATTCCGGTGAGGTCGTCGGATACGGCACAAAAGACGGCCTCACGCGGGGGTTCTTGCTCAAAAAGGAATAATCATCATGGGTTCGTTCCACGTCCCGCCCGTTTGATGAAGTAGACGATCGCCAACCCGGCGAAGAGTCCATTCGAGATACCCATGATCCCGCCAACAAGGAACGACCGTTGGATCATGATCCGCGCCCATTCCACGTTCGTTGAACTAATCAACAGCATTAGGGGACACACCGCAGCGGTAATCGAGCCAACGATTGCGCCAAGTATCGCGCCACCGAGCGCGCCGCGCAGATAAGTCGGTTTGCCGGCGATGCGCAGTCCCAAGTTGGTTGCTGCGGCAGCGAGAACGCCGCCGACGCCCAAGCCCAGCACGTTGCCCAGCACAAGGCGCAAGAAGTAGACGGCGCGAAACGTTTGCTCGCCCGGCGGCTCGAGCGGAGGCATTCCCCACGTCGCGACCACAACGATCGTCAATACATACGGGGGCATGAGGCCGAAGAAGATGCCCGCGATACCGGCCCACATCAGGATTTTCTCGTGCAATTCCCGCGGTGCGAGCGAGTCCTTCATGATGCAATCTCCTCCGGGTTGGCTGCGGCAGCGAAGCGGCGAACCAGTGTTTCAACGGACCAGAAGTACACGCACGAAATGCCGATCATAATCGCAAGGTAGGCGAGGTGACTCGAGATATACCGATCCATGCCGTTTGGCGTGGCAAACGCGAGGTTGACGTTCGAGCGCGCCGGCGTGATCAGGCGGCTCAGCACAATCAGCGCAAGCATTATTGCGGCTGCAATCCACCACGCCCCACGGTAGATGCCAAATCGCCAAATTGACCAGAGACCGATTGCCAGACCGAGCACGTGGGTGCCCAGCGAGGTGGGCAGAAATTCGCCACCCTGCGACAAATCGAACAGCCACAGCGGCGTACCGAGAGCGAGGTGAAGCGCACCGACGCTCAATAGTAGTTGCGTCCCCGCCAGCAATCCCACACCGACAAACGCTGCGGCAAGGTGACACACCCAGATAGCATGTTCCGGTTCACCGCGAGACACGTGGTACATGGCGTGTACGGCGTACCCCGCGAGCGCCGCCACACCCAGTAACCGTGCACGACCCGACACCCGCATTCGAGTCACCCTCCGATTCGGCGATTCAGTATCATACGGACAAACCCCATCGATTGGAACGAGAAATGCCCTACTTCAAAGAGATTCAGCTACTGGCCGAGCAGGTGTCGCTATGGGCCGATTTGCGCCACGAACAGGGCGCGGACATCGGGAAAGAAGTGCGCCGCGTTACCCGTGAACTCGATGCGGCGCGCAAGCGGTTGCAGCGTGTCGCGGCGGTGGATCGTGAACGTGAGCCGGATGCGTTGCATGCCATTCGAAGGCTTCGGCCAAGAGGACCGCGTAAGCTGGCGAACCCGGCGCTGCGCGGCGATTTTGCGAATCGCCTTCGCGGCGCGTGGCTGGGCCGCGCGGCGGGATGTACGCTCGGAGTGCCGGTGGAGTCGTGGTCCGTCGAAGACATGGAGGAACTGGCGAAACTCGGGTCGCAGCCGTTTCCGCCGGAGGATTACTGGGCCATTCACCCGAAACAGAACGTCGTTCATCACAAAGTAAAGCGGATTAAGGACTATCTCCGCGGCCACATAGCCGAAGTGCCCGTCGATGACGACCTCGCGTACACGCAGTTGGGCCTGCTGATTCTCGAACGATATGGTTTAGGCTTCACGACGGCGAATGTCGCGGAGATGTGGCTCAGACATATTCCGCTCGCCTGGACGGCAGAAGAAGTGACATTGCGCAATCTCCGCGCGGGCATCGTGCCGGAAGAATCGGGCGGCGTCAACAACCCGTATCAGGAATGGATCGGCGCGGACATTCGGAGCGATCCCTGGGGCTACGCGTGCGCGGGGTGGCCGGAACGCGCGGCAGAGTTGGCGTATCGCGACGCATACCTGTCGCATCGCGGCAATGGTGTGTATGGCGCGATGCTTTTCGCCGCGGCGATTGCCGCCGCATTTGCCGTCGACGATCCGATCGATGCGATCAGGGTTGGGCTGACTGAAATTCCTCGCGACTGCCGGCTCGCGCGCGATGTCAGGTGGGCGTTGCGCTACGCGCCAAAACTCAAAACGTTTCGAGAGGCGCGCGCGGCGGTCGAGAAGCGGTTTGCAGGCATGCACCATGTACACACGAACAACAATGCGTGTCTTACGGTCTTCGGACTCCAACTGGGCCGCGGCGATTTTACGAAGACGATTGGCGCATGTGTTGCGATGGGGTACGACAACGACTGCACGGCGGCGACGGCCGGGTCCATTCTTGGCGCGGTCATCGGTATTCGCAGAATTCCCGAGCGATGGTGGAAACCGTTCGGCAATCGGGCGTCTACGTATCTCAAGGGCGTGCAAGCGTTTCGGAACGATGAAATGGTGCGCCGCTTTGCTGCGTTTACTCGGCAAGTCTGGGAAAGCGGATAATCGGTTTCTCGTGTAGAATGAAAGTGTCCTTCAATTACATCCGCGGCAAAGGTTTCAGGCATATGGACCCCATTAAGCATGCTCGCCGATTAGCTGTCACGGTGATAGGTTCTACCGTCCTGTTGGTCGGTCTTGCATTGCTCGTGCTGCCGGGGCCGGCGTTCGTAGTAATTCCAATTGGACTCGCCATTTTGAGCACGGAATTCGTCTGGGCGGCACGACTGCTCAAGCACGTGAAGGAAAACGCCGCGTACGCGGCACAGACCGTTATCGGCAGCGGCAAGAATTCGGGGGCGTCCTCGTATTGGTCGCGCCTGATCGCTTGGCTGAGGCCGGCGCGGACCGCCCCGAACGAATAAGTCAGAATCCGTTCGCGGGGTTCGCGAGCGGCTCCCATGTCAATACCGTCGCCGGCGTGCTCGCCTTTCGCAGTTCAAGGCGATCCCCTTCGCGCAGGTTCAAATACTTCGGTGTGTTGTCGTACGCGAGTACGGCGGGGCCGCGCGTAATCTGTGCGCGCACAACGACCGAGTCGGGCACAATGACGTGACTCGTCAGTTCGGTCGTGTTTTTGAACGCGATGCCGAGGCCAGTATGAAAGACGCCGCGTGTGATCTGGTTGAAGTACGCGGTACTGCCGAATGGCGTGCTGACGATAAACCCGTCGCCGAGGATTTCGATGCCGTTCGCGAAAGGCTCGTTGTCCAACCAGATTCGGAAGCGCACCGCCAGGTTGATGTGCCCCATGTGCACGTTGCACTCGTTCATTGCCGTGACCGAGTGCTTCGGTATTTTTGCGCCATCGTCGAACACGTCGCACGCGATTTTCACGAACTCGGTGCGGGTGAGACGGTCTTTCACCAGACGTTCGATCACCTTCGCGGGCGGATGCGGGATGCAGCGGTGCCCGCGGCGGCTGTTGCGGATCGGCACCTTGGGGACGCCGGGCCACTTGAGTTCGGCGGAAAGCAGGGTGCCGTCGCCGCCAAAGCAAATGACGATGTCCGGAGACTTCTCGACCACCTCGATCTGGGGGAACTTCTCGAGTTGTGGCAGCAGCGCCTGCGCTTCCGCGCCGTACACAATGGCCTTGATCGGCTTGCCCACGCGCAATCCTTCCAGTTTGGACGGGCAGAAACCCGCCCGGCACGATGAATTCTACGCGTACGCCGCGCAAAAGCGAAGTTGAGCCGAAATTCGGTTTGGCGTGACGCAAGTAGAATGGGAAGTGTACGTGGGTATATCGTTTCCGCATTGGTGCAAATCGTCAAGGGGGTAGTCAATGTCATCGCGCGTAACCATTGCATGCACGGTCTTTCTATTTGTGGCGTTCCATGCGGCGGCAGCCGGGCCTCTCATGGCCGGCGTCGCCACGTCGAACATTACGCCGGACACAAAGGAGTACCACGTACCGCTCGGCGGTTACGGCGAGCGGCAGAATGCGCCGGCGACGGGCGTTCACGACAACACGTTGTGCAAGGCGCTTTTGTTGAAACAAGACGATCGCAAGTACGCGTACGTAACCGTCGATCTCGTGGGCATTCCGCGATCGTTGCGCGACGAAACGGTAAAGCGCATCGGCGCCACAGGTATCACGTCGGACACGCTGATGCTCGTCGCAAGCCACAGCCACGGCTCGGTCGAAATGAACGCAATGAACAACAAGAACGTGTTCGAGAATAAGGCGATCGGCATCTACGACGAAAAGCTGCTAATGTTTACGGCGGACCGCATCGCCGAGGCCATCGTGAACGCGGACACACAGTATCAGCCGGTGAAAGCAGGAACGGCGTCGATGAAGTTGGATGGCATGAATCGAAACCGGCGCGATTCGCCGATCATCGACAACGAACTCACCGTCACGCGGATCGACGGGGCCGAGGGGAAGCCCATCGCCGTGTTGGTCAATTGGACGGCGCACCCGACATTTTCCGGACCGCAGACGATGGAAGTGACGGCGGATTGGCCCGGGTACTTGCAGCGCGAGATAGAAGGTTTTCTTCCCGGAGCGACCTGCCTCTACTCGAACGGCGCGGAGGGCGACATCTCGACGGCGGGCGCTCAGGGGCCCAGCGAATTCGCGCGAATGGAAGACTACGGGCGCAAATTGGCCGTAAAGGCCCTCGACCTGGTGTCGACCATCGAGACGACTCCCAACCCCGCATTCGATTTTTCGATGACCACGCTACGTCTGCCGGAACACGTTGTCCCCGCGGCGCTGAAGGACGCAGCGGGACCGGAATACGGCCTTACACCCGAGAACCTGCCTGCGCTGCTCGAGGCGATTTCGCCTAAATCGTCGTACCTCGGCGTGCTCCGGGTCGGCGACTTGCTTGCGGTGTCGATTCCGGGGGAGATGGCCTCGTCGCTCGGCATCGAGATTAAGGACGCATTGCGCGGCGCCGGCGCGAAATACCCGGTCATCGCGGGCCTCGCGAACGAATGGATCAGCTACATGCTGCCGCCGGACGAGTACTACAAAGGAGGTTACGAGCCAGGTGTGTCGTTCTATGGCGAAACGCTGGGACCGACCGTAGTGAAACAGGCGATCGCGGCGGGCGAGGCGGTATTGCCGAAGGCATCGGCTGCCAAGTAGTACACGGAAACGATGGCAGACCACGCGGCTTAAATTGATCCTGCTCGCCGTCGGACTCGTGAATCGTTTACCCGGTTTGTCGAGAATCGATTACGACGACGAGCAGGAGCTCGAGCAGGAAAGTAGGCAAGGTACAAGCCCACTTGCCGGTGTGCCGGCTTATAACATCCGTGACGAAAACCTGCGCGAGATCACATACGTCGTGGCGACAAGAATCATCAACAGTACGCTGTAGGCGAACGCCGAACCGATTCCCGAACCGCGCCATTCGCTGTTGATCTGCACGGCGATGGGAATGTTTGCGGGGACCCACAACAACACCGATGCCACAAACTCTCCGAGGCACGTCGCGAACACAAGCGCGAGTCCAGCGCCGATTGCGGGCGCTACAAGCGGCAAAACAATGCGCCGGAAGCAGTATGCGGGCGACGCGCCGAGCGAGCGCCCGGCCTCGATGAGCGACGCGTCGAACGGTTCGATGGCGGACGCGCAGAAGCGCGTCATGAGCGGGACGTTGCGCACGAAATACGCGAGCGGGACCATCCAGACCGTGCCGACGAGCGGGAGCCAGTTGTCGTTGAACGCCACGATGAGGTTGATGGCGATAACTGTGCCCGGCAATGCCCACGGCACCATCACGAGCGCATTCACCCATGGGCCGCCGCGCTTGCGGCGGGCGATGAGATAGGCCGCGGGCAGCGCGGCGATCAAGGCGCCAATCGCCGCGACGGCACTCATCCACAGGCTGTTGCGAATGGGGCGAAACGCCGACGGATCGCGAAAGATGGCCGCGTAGTTCTCGAAAGTCCACACCGTAGGGAACACTTCCGAATACCATTTCCGGTGATCGACAAACGAGAGCCAGAGAATCGTGATGTGCGGCGCGAGCAATACGGCGATGACGGCCATTGCGCACGCAAACGCGGCCCAACGTCCCGCGGCGCTGCGAATCGATTTGCGCGCGCCCTTGCTCGCGCCCGAACGTGATGCGCGCGACGAGCGAAGCACGAGCACGCCCAGGAGCGACACCGCGGCAAGCACGATCGTAAGCGTTTGCGCGTGGGCGTCGTTGTGCGCGTTCTGCTCTTCGTAAATGCGGACGCTCAACATGGGGTAGTCGTTGCCGAAAATGAGCGGCGCGCTGAACGAGGCGCCGGAGGACATAAACGTGAGTAGCGCCGCGCCGACCAACGCGGGGCGCAGCAACGGCAGGGTCACACGCGTCAATACGCGCCAGCGCGACGCGCCCAGAGTCCGTGCGGCCTCGACGAGCGACGCATCCATCGTTTCCAGCGATGCCGAGACCATCGCATAAAAGAACACGAAGAACGAGTAGGTGTGGATCAACAGAATCGCGCCGGGGCCTTCGAGCGCGGCATGTTCCCAGCCGAGCGCATGCTCCAGGAATCGCGGCACAAACCCGTCCCTGCCGATGATGTAGTAGAAACTCACGACGCCGACGAGCGGCGGCAACGTGAACGGCAGATATGCGAGCGCGGCGACGACGCGTCTGCCGGGGAAACTAAACCGCGCGAGCGCGAGCGCCAGGCCCGTGCCGATAGTACCTGCGCACACCACCGAAAGAGCGGAGATCAGCGCGGTGTTGCGAACCGCGGTCCAACCGCCCTTGCGTGCAAGCGCGTCCGGCTGCCAGCCGGACAACGCCTCGATCAGCAGCCGTGCCGTGGGATAGGCGATCGTGGCGCCGAGCACGAGAAGACAGACCACGAGGAGCGCGCTCTCGAACGCGGATTGCCGCGGGCTCTTGCTCGTCATCGAACCTGACGCACCGGGCTATTGCGCGAGTCGCGCAAGAAAAGCTAGTCCCCGCTGTTTCCGTTGGCGATGTCGCTCTCGACGAAGGCGTGAATCGCGTCGCGGTCGTCGTCGCCGATCTTCGTGTATAGAATTGCCACTTTGAAATGATCGTCGCCCACGTCGTGCGGTTGGCATCGGACGACAATGCCTTCGCATTCGATTCGCCGCAGATTCGGGCGCGGCAGTTCGAGCGCCATACTCATTTTTGTCATGAGCGGAATCGGCTTTACCGTGTGGCACAACACGCCGTTCGCGCTGATGTTGTCGATGTGATTGAGGACGCCGGGGCCTCCGTCGTCCACCACCGCGGGAAACCCGCGCCGGCTGCGCGCGTAGCGCCTGCGTTCCTGGCCCGAATAACGCACAGATGCTTCCCCCTCTCCCTAAGTGACACGCGGTGTAGTTACTGTCTTAATACTAACCGCTCTACGAATGGTATGCAATCGGTTCAGCGGTGTTGCATGAACGATGGACGGGTCAGGAGGCGCCGATCGCTTCTGCGTCTTTTCGATCCGCTGTGCCGAGCGAACGAGCGAGAAAATCGAGTACGCGCCGTTCGTACTCAGTTTGCGCGAAACTCCATATGTTGTCATGTCTCGCGCCCGGCACGGCCCAAAATTCTTTTGGTTCACGCGCTCGATCGAAGATGCGTTTCGATTCGGCAATGGTCGTGTGGCGGTCTTCGGCGCCCGCGATGATAAACACCGGCGCATTCAGATCGGAAATGCGCTCTATCGGCCGAAGTTCGGACGGCCAAAACCCAAGTCGCGGCTTAGACTGAACCAGCAACACCCACGAAAACAATGGGCCAGCGGAACCGAGACTCATTCGCATCCGGTTGTCGACAGCTTCAGCAAGCGTCCCGTACATCGTTTCAAGTATTACGGCATCCGCGCCAAGGAGATCGTCGCCCAGGACCGCAGCTGCGGCGCCCATGGAAATGCCAATGACGGCGACCTTCTTTCCTGGGTACTTTTCGCGCATCCATCTAACCGATGCGCGTGCATCGCGGCTTTCAAGATATCCAAACGTGATGTGGTCGCCGGGACTTTCTCCGTGTGCCTGAAAATCGATGGTGAGAACGGAGTAGCCCGCCGCGCGAAGAAACGGAACGCGATGCACCGGCCCCCAGCGATTGGAGCGCACGCCATGCAGCAACACGACGCAGGCAGTTGCATTGTCGACGGGGAAATGCCATGCGGAGATCGTGCTTCCGGAACTGCTCGAGAAATACGCATCTTCATACGGAAAGTCGAACGGAGGCTCGCCCGCGGACGCAGGCGTTGGCCTCGAGAAGCTTTCGCCAATTCGGATCGCAACGAAGCAGGCGGCGATCAGTCCTACAATTGCCACTGTGAAAAAATAGCGCCAAACCCGCTTGTTAATGTGCGAATTCATGCCTGTTACTCTGCCATCCAAGCGTGATCGGTTGTCAACAAAGCGGCCTTGCCGCATGTCGAAGCGCTGTGATACGGTCGAAGCATGGATCGGTTCGTGGCATCCGCGGCGCTTGTGTGTGCCGCATTTTTCTTGGCCGGATGCGGTAACACCGATTCGTCGAACGCCCGTTCCTCGCAGGTCGATACCATTGCCGCGGTCAACAACCGGGCGCCAGCGCCGCCTTCAGTTCAGCGTCTAACGGTGCAACGATTCGCGGCGCAACCGTCCGATCCCGCTGCGCCAAAAGGGCCAACACGGGCCACGATTCGCGGCGTGACCATGGAGACGCTCGAACTTCCGAAGTACGAATGGGACGTAACAGTTCCAACGCAAGCCTTCTTCACAGCGCACGTGGGACTGCGCGGCGAAAGTCCCGAGCCACCTGCTGGAGCCGCGGCCCATTTTTCCGTCACCGCCGAGCAGCCGGGGGCGCCTGCTGTCACGCTGGTTGATGTCGAGGTCACGGCCGCCGACAAAGGTTGGGTCGAGGTGCGCGCCGACTTGGGGCCCTACGCGGGGGAGCAATTGCGCCTCGTGCTCACTTCGACAATCGCCCCGGCGGAAGGACCCATCCGCGCGCTCTGGGGCAACCCAACAGTCGCGTCAAGCGCTCGGCGCGAAGGCGTTCCTGTCGTGCTGATATCGTGCGATACACTGCGCGCCGACCACCTTGGGTGTTATGGCTATGCGCGCGACACATCGCCAAACATCGATGCATTCGCCAAGGAGTCGGTACTATTCGAGGACGCGGTCACACCCGAGACGTGGACGCTAACCGCCCACCTCAGCATGTTGACAGGGCTGGACCCGCGTCGCCACCGCGTGACCGCGAACACGAATCTCGCGGAGGAGATTGTCACGCTCCCCGAAATCCTCCGCGACGCGGGGTACGCCACCGGCGGTTTTACCGGGTACGGTATTTGGCTGAACCCGGCGCGCGGATTTGCGCAGGGATTCGACCGCTATTCCACTCCGCCAATTACACGTCATTTGTTCAAGACGCTCGATCATGTGTACCAGTGGTTAGACGCCAACGCGCACGCGCCTTTCTTCCTCTTCTTTCACAATTACGACAGCCACAGCAAGTTCAAGGAATCCGATTGCGTCGGCTGCGACTTGCCGTACTATCCGCCGCGCCCCAGGTTCCTCAAGTATGCGAGCGAACTGACCGAACCGCCCAGCTTGCGCGCCGCCGGAAGGTTGCAGGCGACAGACCTGCTATTCGCCGCAATCGAAGGTAAGGAGTCGCTGAGCAAGGAAGAAATCGAATACATGATCGCGCTGTACGACGATGCAATACGCGGTGTAGACGAGGGCGTAGGCAAATTGTTCGATGCGCTTAAGGAACGCGGCGTGTACGACGACGCGATCATCATCGTCACCTCGGACCATGGCGAGAATTTCGGCGAGAACGGACAGTTCCTGCACGAGCACGTGTACGAAGGGTCGGCAAGAGTGCCGCTCATCATTCGGTTTCCGAACGGCAAACATAGCGGCAAACGGGTGCCGAAGATGGTACAACTGACCGACCTTGCGCCGACAGTCCTCGATCTATTGGGATTGCAGGGGCCGGCGATGGACGGGGAAAGCCTGATGCCCATCGTTCGCGGCGAGAGAGAGCCTCGGCAAAATGCGTTCATCACCCGATTGGAGTACGCATCGGTCCGCACGAACGAATGGAAATTGATTCGCAATACCGAGACCAAATCCGAGGAACTGTACCGTATCGAAAGCGATCCCGCGGAAACCGTGGACCTGATTGCGTCGGCCCCGCCGGAACTCGCCGCGCTGCGCGCCGACCTCGACCGCTCGCTCAGCGAAGTGCCGCAGACCCCCGTCGGCAGTCCGACGCGGCCGTTGACGCAGGAGGAGATCGAAGCGCTGCGAAATCTGGGATACGCCGCAGATATCGAATAAGGAAGCCCCATGGCTGAAGTAACCACCGACTTTGAAGAGGTATCGAAGGGCTTGCCCCGGCTCGATGCGCCATCTCCGCTTGCCGCCATCGCGCGCCAAGACGCGGTCGCGGCGTGCCTGCTGTTGTTGGGCGCGGGTGCGGCGCTTGTCCTTGCGAACACCGCCGCGTCAGAGTGGTATCACCACCTTTGGCATATCACGTTTGGCTTGTCGTTCGGCGGCGCCGAACTGAAACAATCGTTGCATGTCTGGATCAACGATGGTCTGATGGCGATCTTCTTCTTCGTCGTTGGCCTGGAAATCAAGCGCGAATTGCTGGTCGGCGAACTTGCGTCGTTCCGCAAGGCGCTGCTGCCGGCGGTCGCCGCGCTCGGCGGCATGGTCTGCCCCGCGCTGATCTTTCTCGCGATCAACTGGGGCACGCCTTCCGCGCGCGGCTGGGGTATCCCCATGGCCACGGATATCGCGTTTGCAACGGGCGGTCTCGCACTGTTGGGCAAGCGCGCGCACCCTGCGCTGAGCGTGTTTCTCGTTGCCCTCGCCATTGTGGACGACCTCGGCGCGGTGCTGGTTATCGCTGTCTTCTACACGCAGCAGATAGCGATGTTGCCGCTGATTGTCGGGGCCGTGCTCGTGTCGATTTCGTTCGGCCTCAATTTGCTGGGCGTGCGGCGCGTCTGGCCGTATGCGCTCATCGGCGCGATTGTGTGGTGGGCGTTCCTGCAATCCGGCGTTCATGCGACTATTGCCGGCGTGCTCCTCGCGTTCACCGTTCCCGCACATGCGCGATACGAGACACCGCATTTCAACACACGCATGGGCGCGTTGTTGCGCAAGTTCGCCGCCGCGGAGGACAACGTCAACCCGTTGCAGGTCAATCACCAGCAACAAGAGATTATCCGGTTCATGCAACGGGAGCACGTGCTTGTCGAGCCGCCGCTACAACGAATCGAGTTCGCGCTGCATCCGGCGTGCGTCCTGTTCATACTCCCGCTGTTTGCGTTCTCGAACGCGGGCGTCACGCTCGAATTCGGCAGCATCGGCGGAATGCTGATCGAACGCACCACGCTCGGCGTGTTTTTCGGCCTCGTGCTCGGCAAACAGATCGGCGTCACGCTGTTCTCGTGGCTCGCGGTGAAGCTGCGTCTCGCGGACCTTCCCGAAGGCATGAAATGGATTCATGTATATGGCCTGTCGTGGCTCGCAGGCATCGGGTTTACGATGGCGCTGTTCATTAACGAACTCGCGTTCAAACCGCTCCCCGGCGAAGATGCCGAGGTCCTGGGGCGGTTCCTCGCGGAAGGCAAGATCGCGGTGTTCATGGCGAGTTTCGTCGCCGGCGCCATTGGTCTGTTTGTACTGCGGCTCGCTGCAAAGGTCCCCATAACCGAATAGTGGTATGTGCTACGCGTACCAGACGAGGTACACGCAGTTGGGCCCCCGACACATCAATGCGTCGCGTTCGCGCTCAACCGTTTGTATTGAGTTATCGTATGTCGGCTTCGTTCTTGTCGAACCCTTGTGCGCCAATTGCATCGGCGAATTTGGCGACTGCGCCCTCAGAAAACGTGCCTGATACGAAAATTGGGTATTCGCAAAACGCGTCATGCCACTGCAACAACACCCGCGTCCCATCATGGACGTAGATATGGATCGATGGAGTTGTGATTCTATGTTTATCCGCCAATTTTGCCGCTACCTCCATTAGGTCTGATCGCAGAGGGACGTGAAACCAGTCCGATCTTGGCCAGATCGTGCCCGCCGCGATTTTCAAGGGTGCCTGGATCGCGTGCGCCGATAACCACGTCGAAAATCGACGTTCGGTCGTTCCTTCAAAGCACACGTACGCGGTTTCCGGGAATAGCACGGGGAGGCCGCGGAGAAAGGTCGCAGCATTGCGGGTCCCGGAAACCTCCCAATACATAGTGTCTTGGAGCGTTACGCCTGCTGCGGCTTCGAGTAACCTGCCGCGATACTTGTACAGCCGCGAACGAACTAACAGCCGAATTCTTTGAAGAAAGCCCATCGGTCACCAAACTGAGCCGTGAAGTGATTCGTCAATTCTTGCGTTTTCGGAAGAACACCCTGTACGGCACTTTCTCCATCGGTGCGCCGTCGATCTCCGCGTACGGGTAGATGAACTTGTTCAGCGGGGGGCCGGCTTGTTTGGGCGCGAGCGTGATGTCGCGGCCGTGGGTAAACTTGAAGAGGTCGGCGGATTGCGACCCGAAGTTGTAGTCGCGGAGTTCGGGATGTTTGTCAGCCTCGGAAATGTCGAGCGGTATCCAGCCGACGCCTTCCACGTAAAAGCGCGGCCAACAATGGTAGAAAAGAATTCTGCCCTCGGTCCCCTTTGTCCGAATGGGAAACCCGAATTCGTGATCGGCCGGGATACCTTGATTGCGCATGACCGCGATGAACATGGAGGTGTAATCGCTGCAATCGCCCGTCTTCGAGTCGCACGCCCAGCGCACGTCGCCGATGCCCGCGCCCTTTGCGCCGAAATCGTACTTGAATTGATCGATGAGCCAATCGTACATCTTACGCGCGGCGACAATGGGAGGATCGGCATCGAGTTTCAACTCCCGTGCGATGGCGTTGATGGGTTCAGTTGCGACGGGAATGAGCCTGTTCTCTTCCAGGTACGCTGTCAGTTTTGGGTCTGCCTTTGGGTTCGTTGCGAGCGATTTCGATTCCGGCGCCACGATCTCGGTCCGCTGAATCTCGAACTTGATTTCCGCACTCAATTTGCCGTCGCGCAAATCGTCCTCGAACGGCGCCTCGAAGCGCTTGTACCACATCTTATTGCCGTATCTCGGCTCGGTGTCGATCACGCCGCCGGCGGGATGGCTCACCGTAACCGAAGACACGACTTGGCCATCGGTGTCCTGCGCGACGGGAATCCACAGGTCGATAACCGACGCGCCCTCCGGGATGGGATCGACGGCGGCGAACAGCGTAAGTTCGACGTTGCGCTGCGCGGGCGGATCGGCGTACGCGCCAACAAATGGTATGACTGTGAGCATTGGCGCCAGCAGTGGTGCAAGCGCGGAACATGCGTTCATAATGAATTGCCCTTTTTACCCGATGCGCGATCGTGCCACGCCGGACGTGGGCAATCAATCGCCATTGGTTGGCGCAGAGTAGTCCCCAATCGAAAATACTCCTTTACAAACCGTTAGATTTGTGTTAGCGTAACACTGCGGTCTGAGGAGGTGTCTGAGTCGAAAGGTGAGGCACAATCACGTCTGCGTTGGAGTCTTCGCTGTCAAAAGGTTGGAGTCGCTATCGCATTAAGTGTTGGAGTGTTGAGAGCACCGGAAACTCACCGATCCCCGTGCTGCAACGAAAAATGTCGACCTCAGGGTAAAGGGCCTGTCAGAGATGACTAGCCGACAGGGGTAGGCCGGGGCCCCTCCGCCCCCTTAAAAGGGCAACGCGCGCACACGCGCGTGGGTATACGTTTGGATTGTGCGTATGAAGGTGAAAAAGGTTACCAGGCGGGCTTTTCTGTCTTCTACCGCTGTCGCCGGTGCAACGGTGACAATGGGGTGTCCGCGCCCCAACCTCACGAACGGCGTGAAGGTGTTCAAACGTTCCGCGCGCGGTATTCATGTGTCGAACGCGGCGAAGAAGAACAATTTCAACAAGTTGTACAAGACGTTCTTGGCCGCGAAGCGCGGGCGTGCGCACAAGGGTGATCATTCCTACGTTGTGCAACTCATCATCAGCAGGCAGCTATTCGATACGCTCTTCCCGAATGGCAATCTTGTTGCCGATCTTCGCCACGATCTTTAGTCTCCACCGATTGTTGCAGCGGCGCCCGTTTTCCTCCTTGGCACACCCCATTGGGTTCATGCTGCTACTGCTTCCAGTCGACGCCGGCCGCGCGGAGGCGGACTACACTGTGCAGGTCACGCGCGATGCCACCTACGGCGTGGGGACGGTACGTGACGCAAATGGCAACCCCGCGCGCCAGCCCCTTCTGGTCGATGTCTATGCTCCGGCGAATTGCGACGACACTCATAAGCCGGCTTTGATCCTCGTCCACGGCGGGGGCTTTCGGCAGGGAGACAAGGGCGACAAGAACATGGTGAACTTCGCGCAGTATTTCGCGGCGCGCGGTTTCGTCTGCTTCTCGATCAACTATCGCATGCAGCGCGACAATCCGCCAGAGACGGCAGCATTCACGGGTGACGACCGGGCGCGCGCCGCGGCGATTCACGCGGCGTTTGTCGATGCGAAGACGGCGGTGCGGTGGGTGCGGAGCAACGCGACGGCGTTCGGCATCGACCCCGATCGTTTAAGCGCATTGGGCGGGTCGGCGGGCGCTATTACGGTGCTTGCGGTGGCGTTTACGGATGAGACGCGGTTTATGTCGGACGTCCCGGGCCAAACGATCGCGCGCGAAAACCATCCTGGCGTGTCGTCGCGGATCAATGCATGCGCGTCGTGTTGGGGTTCCGCGGCGCTGTTCTCTGACGCGATTGACAAGAACGATCCACCCGTTCTGCTCTTTCATGGACAGGAAGACAAGAACGTAAATACGCCACCGTCCGCGTCCGAGTTCGTGAGCGAGAAGTGCAGAGCGGCGGGCGTACCGGTTGAACTGCACATCCTGCCGGGGTTCGGTCACGGTGCGTGGGCGGCGACAGTCGACGGCAAATCGCTGGTCGAAGTGACGTGGGACTTCATGCAGCGCCACCTCACGGGCCGCAGATGAAGCGCAGCCGACGCCACGCCACGCTTTGATTCGTCGCGCGCGTGGCCGCTATCATGGCGGTCTATGCATTTTTCGGCCATTTTCCACCTGTTTTTATGGGCGCGGTTACTCCGCGACAGGGTGTAGCCTGCCGTGCCGTTGCGAGTTGAAGACCAGCGCGTCCCGCCGGTTCGCGGCCTAATGACGCTCCACAACCAATGGGGTAAGCCGTTTGGCGATATCGATCTCCGGCGCTGGTTGCGGCTGAACCGGCTTGTTTTCAATGTCGAGAAAGTGGACGCGCTGGCGCACGGCAACTCGGCGGAGCGCGTCGCCGATTTCATCGAAGCGGCGCGGGAGTGGGACTTGCGCTTGTCGTTGCGCACGGACTGCGCGACGCCGCCGCCCGACCTCGCCAAGCTCAAGGACGATGGACTGCTCGACGCGTTTCTTGTGCCCGCGAATGCGGACGCGCCAAACCTGAATGCCTGGCTGGCGGCCTGCACGAAAGCGGGTCTGCCCGCGCGCCTGCAATTGCCCGCGCATGTTTCGGATGCGAATGCTGTCGTCGCGCGCGCAATCGAGCACCGCATTGTGTCCGTGAACGTCGCCGCGTTCGACCCATTTACACCGCCCGCGCGCGGCGGCAGCGGCGCGCAGAGTCGAGCGTCCATCGGCGCGATGCAGACGCTCGCGCTCGAGCTCGAATCCGCCGGTATCGAGTGCAACTTGCTTCGCGTGCCGTTTTGCCAGTTCGACGAACAGCGCCGCGCGAATGTGTTGAACGCGCGGCAGTTTCATCTCGATCACCAACAGTACACAAAGGCGTCCTACGAACAGGCGCTGAACATCTACCGCAACGCGCCCGCCGCGGTAAGCAAGATCATGTTGATTCTGCTTGCGCGGTCGACGTTTCAGCGGTCGTTTGTGGATGCCGTGTTGCTGCGCCTGCTGCTGCAAATGCGTCTCGTCTATGGTTGGTCCGCGGCGCTGCACAAACTGACGCGGCACCTCCGCAACCGCTACCTGAAGCCGAAAGTCAGCGGGCAAACCATCGAGCAGATTGCGCGCGAAATCGAGAAAGTCCGCGCGCACGAGACTAAGACGCTCGGACCGAATTGCTCGAAGTGCAGCTTGCGGCGCATCTGCGACCGGGACACGCCCGAGTTCAAGCGGGCGCTGCCGGGCCTCGATCTCAACGCAGTTGGCGGCGAGCTTGTAGTGTCGCCGATGCACTTCGCGTTGGCGCAACCGAAGTACTACGACGCGATTGACGAACAGCGATTGAAGCGTACCGCCGGAGAGGAAGCACTCGTCAAGGAGGCGAACGCCGTCGTCGAAAACCGTGCGCCGGACCGCCAGATCATGCCGTACGAATATACGGTGGTCGGCGCGCCGTGGGAACATCTCGAGGGCGGCGTGCGCTGGCATTCCATCACGAACACCGAAAAGCAGAGTACGCAACTCGAATACGTCGAACCGCCGTTCACGATCAGCGTAACGTTCGGCGGCGGCATCGCGGAGTACATCGGGCTCAGTTTCGGGCGGCACTGCAAGTTGCTCTGTCCGATGGAGGGGTACCGGCACACGGTCGTGCTGCACGTCGCGGCGGACGGGCACTATGTGTTGCTGCGCGACGGAAAGCCGGTCCGGCCCGTGGAATTCGAGGGCATGTTCTACGTCCCGATGCGGCTCGGCGGACGGCTGGACCCCCGCATTGCCGCGTGGAACATCGACGCGCAGATTGTCACGCAATTCGTGAAGATATGGCGCGGCGAGCACACGCACGTCCCGCATGCGGAGGGCATAAAGTATTCGATCATCGTGGTGAACTCGCGGTATGCGCGGCGGTTGCAGGCGATGCTGCGCGCCATTGCCCACCAGCGCGACATAGACTTGGGCAAGATCGAAGTCATCATCGCGTACATTCCGGGACTGGACGCAACGGACGATCTCATCGACAGCATGCGCCTGACCTATCCCGGCCTGCGCATTGTGCGGTCGCCGTTCCCCGCGCAGAACGCCAACGCGAAAGGCTTTATGATCAACGAGTCGGCGAGCATGGCGTCCGGCGAGTGGATCGTCTTGATGGACGCCGACATCGTAATCGCGCCGACAATGTTCGCGCGAATCGACGAAGTGTCGGACTCTGCCAATTTTGTGGCGGGTGACGGCCGTTTGATGTTGAGCAAGGAAACCACGGCGAAGATTCTCACCGGCGAGATTCGGCCGTGGGACGAGTGGGACCAACTCGTGAACAGCGGGGGCGAATACCGCTATCGAGAAGCGCACGGCGTGCCGGTCGGTTTTTTTCAATGTTTCAAGCGCGAATTTTTCGACGAAGTGAAATACGCGGAGCTCGATCATTTCGAAGGCGCCGATATGTGGTTTGGCATGGCGCTCCAGGGAAAGTACGGCAAGGAAGTGCGCCTGTCCGGCCTGCCGGTGCTGCACCTCGATCACGGCGGCAGCCAGTGGTACGGAACAACGAAGCACTTTTAGCGGGGTCGAGGAGACACGACGGCCGCCGGCGCGATATGATGTTTTGAAGCGGATCGCCGCATTAGCATGATGCCGGGGGGCCGCAAGCGATGGCAGAAGCACTGAGGAGACTGACCGGCCGAATAACCCCGCCACGCCTGCTTGTAATGTCGTTTTCGGGCGCAATCGGGGTAGGCGCGTGCCTGTTGTATGCCGCTCGCACGTGGGACGATGAGGACATCGCGACGTCGATTGTTGACGCGCTGTTTACCGCGGCTTCGGCGATATGCGTCACCGGCCTCGCGGTGCGGGACATCGATGCGTCGTTTTCGCCGATTGGCCAGGCGGTAATACTCATTCTGATTCAACTTGGCGGAATCGGAATTCTCACGTTCTCCAATTTCATGCTCTACGTTCAGACGGGGCGGATGACGGCGCAACAGCGGCAACTTGTGCAAGAGTCGCTTGGCGCGCTGCCGTCCATTTCCGCGCCACGGCTATTGGTGCGCGTCGTCGCATACGCGGCGGCGATCGAAGGGATCGGCACGGCGGCGTTGACGTATCGGTTTATGACGGAACATTCCTTTCCGCGTGCGCTGTGGTTGGGCGCGTTTCACGCTGTTTCCGCGTTCTGCAACGCGGGCCTTAGCCTGTTCCCCGACAATCTCGAGCAGTACCGCACGGACGCATTCGTTAGTGTCGTCATGATGATATTGATTGTGGCGGGTGGGCTTGGTTTTCTGGTGTTGACGGACGTTGGCGGGTGGATCAGTGCGGGGTTCCGGGGCACGCGACGGCGCTTGCTGTACCACAGCCGTGTCGTTCTTGTCACTTCCGCCATGCTCATTGTGGCAGGCGCACTCGCAGTCTTGTTGCTCGAGGCCGGCGGAGTTGCTTCGTCCGGAAGCATCGCGCAGCGCACCGTGGACAGCCTCTTTCTATCCATCACGTCGCGCACGGCGGGATTCAGCACAATCTCCACAGGGCATCTCACGAACGGCACGCTTTTGGTTGTCATCATATTGATGGCGGTCGGCGGCTCGCCGGGGTCGACCGCCGGCGGGGTGAAGACGACAACGCTGGCGACGATGTCAGCGCTGCTGGCTTCGCGAGTGAGGAACCGCGATCGCGTTGAACTGCTGAAACGTACGATACCCGAGGAAACGGTCGCGAAGGCCATGATTGTGTTGGCGGCTTTTCTGGTGGCTACGGCGGCCGCCACGACAATCCTCCAAGTCAGCGAACTTTCCGGACCGGAACACCATCTCAATCGCGCGCGGTTTCTCGAGTGTCTCTTTGAAGTCGTCTCCGCGCTGTGCACAGTCGGCCTTTCGACCGGCGTGACGCCCGATCTCACAATCATCGGCAAGCTTGTCATTATCGCGTGCATGTTCGTAGGGCGGCTGGGGCCGCTGATGCTCGCCACGTCGCTGATTGGCCCGACACGTCCTTCGGAATTAACGTACCCGGAAGACAATTTGAATATCGGATGATTGGGAGTACCCACAATGAAACGCACCTTTGCCGTAGTCGGCCTAGGCACGCTTGGCGCGCAGCTTGTACGATCGCTGTACGAAGGCGGCGCCGATGTAATCGCGCTCGACAAAGACGAGGACGCTGTCAGCCGCGTGAAGGACACGTCGACGCAGGCGATTTGCGTTGACGTCGCCAATGAACAGGCGTTGGACGATGCGGGCGTATTCGAGGTGGACGTGGCGATTCTTGCATTGCGGCGGAATTTCGAGATAACGGTACTGGGCGCGTTTATGTGCAAGAAGCGCGGAGTCCAGGAGATCATCGTGCACGTCGATTCGGACCTCGAAGCGCAGGTGGTCCGCGCGATCGGCGCGACATCCGTCGTGTTTCCGGAACGCGATCTAGCGCGGTATCTCGCGGAAAAACTGCTACACCCCAAACTCACCGACCACGTGTCGCTCGGCCACGATGTCGATATTGCCGAACTGCAATGTCCCCAACGCTGGGTGGGAAAGACGCTCGCTGACTTGCGTATCCGAAAGAAACACGACGTTGTCGTGGTCGCCATTCGCCAGGACGATGCTAATCAGGACGTCCAGATCGTTCCGTCGCCCGATGAACCGCTGCGGGCAGGAAATGTACTCGTGGTATTGGGCAGGTCGAAGGCGCTTGACGCGTTTGTTTCGAGTTTCGGCGAGTAGGAAAGTGGGGACTCATTGTGACACGCGGTATGACGAAGAGCCGAAATCAAATAGCTGGGGGGCGCCGAGAATCGCCGAGAATCGCATCGCAGTCTTGTGCTGCGCGCTGTATCTCTTACCGGGACACGACTGGGACCGTTCCTTATTGGGGGGCCTAAAAAGGAGTAAGTCCAACGGCTATTCTAAGGGCTTCCTCAATCTCTTGCATGATGCTCGAGCCGACCTTTCCGTACTTCCCGACAATTCTTCGTTTATCAATCGATCGGATTTGCATGAGCAAAACTTTGGACCGAATCTTCAGGCCCGCTTGCCCTGCTTCAATTCGAACCTCAGACGGATGCACGCGATCGGTCTTTTTGCTGGTTACCGAAGCCACGATAACTACGGGTGAGTGGTGGTTTATGAGGTCGGGCGAGAGAATTATCGCGGGACGCTGCCCTGCTTGTTCGGACCCTTCCACCGGGTCCAGTCGGACGCGGACGACGTCACCGCGTTTTTGGGCTTCGCGCGGCGCTTCTTGCCACGTGTTAACTCCTCCTCCAACGGATGGAATTCACGCTCGACCTCGAGGTACACATCCGCCATATCCCTGCAGCCTTCGACGACGGCACGCGCAAGCTTCGATCGCCGCCGCCGTTCCACCCATTCGTCCAGAAGTCTCGCCAACATCGCACTTCGCTGACCCGGCTTCACTGCCGACTCGAACTGCGCGACAGTTCTTGATGGAAGGGCATATGTCTTCTTAACAACAGACACTTGGAATTCCTCGAGGTTCAGGCCATTGTCTACCGAACATTATGCCATAACTTTGGTTGGTATCTCAGATCATCGAAATGGCAGTTCAATCACCCCCGCGATTAGCTTCCAGCAGGGCGGCGATTTGGTTTCCTTCCAGCCGGGAGGTACCCAGGGCATGCTGAGACTTGCTGTGAGCAAACATGGGCCGGAGGGGGGATGTCCGGAATTCAACCTCTCGTGGTAGACCGGGTCCGTGATGCGCGGATTGATGGTGTTGTCGCCGGACTTGAGGATGCCGCTCCAATAGTTCTTTTCGATGACTTGCATGCGCTTAGCCGCAAACGACTCGACGTGAATCAATTGCAGCGTGGCGCGATCCTTGAACGGTTTCCGTTGCATGTCCTCGATGGTCACGTACCGCAGTTCGTTGTGAAGGATGACGCGCGGCGTCTCGGCAAAAACCATCAGATCGGCGACTGTCGCGCGGCCCAACAGTCGCCACTTTCCCGGCAGGATGCTGCGGTTCTCGCGCTCGAAGCCGAAGTCCGGACCGTCGTCGGCCAGTGGCACTTCGATGACATCCAGCAACAGCGGGAAATAGCCGTCCAACTGCATCGAGTCTTTTGGAATTCGCCCATCGTTCAGGCCGGAAACGGGCCGCACCCACTTGCCGGTCTCGGGGTTGATGCCGGCGATGCAATAGTCGTGGTGCTTCCACGAGTTGGCGAGCACGATGAGTGGCGTCATCATTACAAGTGGACGATCTCCACGCCGCCCCAGTGGGCGTGCAGGTGTTCGGCGACGAGGCGGCGGTGGCAGTGCTCCGGCGTGTCTTCGCTGCACAGGAGGCAGCCGCCGTCGAGCAATTCGCGGGAAACGGTCTCCGAAATGCGGCGCTCCTCGATGAGGCGGTTGAAGTCGCGCTCGTAATCCGCCCAATCGCCCTTGTTCTTTTTGAACGCATCGAGAATGTCCTGAGTCGGGCATAACTCCGGGACGTGGACGTAATCGATGTTCGCGACGGCTTTGAGGAAGTACTTCAGATCGTCGGCCTTGGCGAACCCCGCAAGCTGCGACGTATTGTTGAGCCGGATATCGACAATACGGCGCACACCCGCGTGTTGGAGCCGCGAGAAGAATTCTTCGGCTGATTTCTTCGTGAAACCGATGGTGAAGAGCTTCATGTTTCCACCGGCTCGCGCGTGTACGCGATGCGCTCCGCCTGCAAGTCCTGCGCGCGCTCGATCAATCCGTCGTGCGAACTCAACTCGCCGAACAGTTCGGGTTCGAGCTTGTGCAGCGCGACGAGACGTTCCAATGCATCTTCGTGCGTTTCGCCCGAGGCATCGGGAAGGATGTGCGTGATGGGCAGGGACGGGTGCAACTTTCGCAATGCGCGGCACACGAGAATGGTGCGATGGCATGTGAGCGGATCGGCCTCGGAACACATCAATGCAATTGACCGGTCTTGCGACTCCTCGATGACGCGGTCGAGTCCCGCGCGGAAGATGGGCAGTTCGGCGATGCGATCGTAGCGCGCTTGATCGCCGACGTAGCATGTTTCTTCATCACGCCGCGCGCCGAGTTCGCGCCCGAGAAAGCCGTACCCGATATCCGCCTCGCGCAGCATGTGTTGCAGGTTTTCCTTCGAGTACTGGGGAACGAATTTGCTGTAGGGGCTCGAGCGAACGTCGGCGATCGCCGATACGCCGTGCGCGGCGAGCAGGGAAAGGAACTGCGCGGGTTCGTAGTTCGAGTGGCCGATGGTGTAGAGGGTATTCATATGGGCGCGGCGGTGCACGGCGTGAATGCCGCAACCCTTTCAGGGTTGGTGCGGTATATGGGTGCGGCGGAACCCGGGGTAGCGTCGCGAAGCGCGCCGCAACCCCGGGCTGCGCGCTGGAACCCCGTTGGGGTAATGCGGAGCGTGCGCAGATCAAGCGGGCAGGGTCGATACGCTGCGGGGTGGAACCCCGTTGGGGTAATGCGAAACACGATTGGCCAGCTCATATGATGGGGCCGCCTAGTGTCGTGAGTTTGAAATCCGCACCATTTGTCGTGCGCGTGCTCGTAATCGTAATCGTAATCGAGCATTCGAACTCCTGCACAACCTCTACGGGCGTTCGACTTTTCGAACGAATTTGGGGTTCAAGACACTAGAAGACGGCGGCGAAGCGGCTGAGAATGCCCCGGAGGCCGCGGCGGTGGGCGTTGGGGCAGGCGCTTTCGGAACAGTTGCGGCAGATGTCCGGCATCTTCGAGGTGTCTTCTTCCGCGAGAGCGTCGCGCACCTGCGTCACGGGCGCGGCGCGCCACACGTCCTGCACGCTCTGCGTGTATACATTGCCGAGGATGTAGGTGCGGTGCCAATCGACGCAGCACAACGGCACGTCGCCGTTGAACAGGATCATCATGTCGCGGGAGGGGCGGATGCAGTTGCCCATCGAGCGCATCTCGCCGACGTTGAGTTGTTCGGCGTCGGCGATGTTACCGCCGCGGTTCTCAAGCGCGGACGTGACGAGCCGCACGCCGTGCTTCGCCCAGAACTTCCGGGTCTTGGGAATTTCGTCGACGTTCTTGTTGGTGACGACCATCGACACGCGGAAGTCGATTTTTGACTTTTTCTTTTTGATGAGCTTTTGAAACGTAATGCAGTTCTCGATCACCTTGCGGCTGTCATAGCCCATGATCTCCCGGTTCGTTTCCGGGTCGAGCGACTGCAGACTGCATTTGAGTTGCTTGAGACCCGCATCGAGCAATGCCTCGCCGACCTTCTCGGACAGGTACGTGCCGTTCGTGATGACCTGGGTCTTGGCGCCGGGGATGCGCTCGGTCACGTACTTCGTCAATTCCGGCAGGCGCTTGTCGAGCAGCGGCTCGTTCTGCATGTACATGCCGACGCGGCGCGGGGGGGTCTTCGCCAGGTCGTCCACAATCTTCTGGAACATCTCGAGCGGCATGCGGCCGTGCTCGAGGTCAGATTTCAATACCTGCTCGTTCGGACAAAACACACAACGGCCGTTGCATCCGGCCTGCGTTTGTATTTGGACCCGGGGCGGACCCGGCGTCAGCGGATGGCGCACGAAATCGCTCCTACGTGAACCGCTGGTTGGCTATCACCACCAAGGAGACAGATTTTAGCAGATACCCGCGCGAAGGAAAAATCGAACGGGCATTGCCGTTTCCTTCCATCGGCGGCGGTCGAGCCGGCCACGTCTTCTATTTCCTAGCCCAGTGTGTTGCACTCCGGAGTCGAAGGGCCGGTTGGGAGACGAGGGTTATACTTTTGCCGATATCGGCCTGCCGTGTACTTCTTCGTGCTGCGATACGATCTCTGTTTAATTGACAAATTTCGATTAGCAATGCGAATTCTTCGCGTTGCCGCCGAGCGTCAGCGCTTTGTAGGGGGTGAAGCAGGATCAGGTGTTACGTGCGTTGAGTAGATCGAGAGAGGTCAAAGCAGAGCTTTGCAAGAGGGCATTGCGAAATGGAAATTTCGCAACGAGGGAACGAAGAGGGCATTGGGAAATGGAAATTTCGCAACGAGGGGATAGGTCTGGCCTCGTGGGGCAGGAGGTCGCGTTATTGCGGCAGGGCGTGCTTTTTGAAGAATTGCCAGATGACTTCTGTCGCGTCGATGTCTTGCGACGTTTTCCCGATGAGGCCAGCGGGCAGGTATTGGATCGGGGCGCCGGGCCAGGTGTGGCCGCCGCCCTGGACGGCGTAGAAGACGACTTCTGCGCCGGGCGCGCCCGGGGTGTAGATGCTGCGCTCGATGCGCGTGCCGTCGCTTGGGTCGGTGTCGGGAAGCAGCGTGACGGTGGGTGTTGTGGCGCAGCCGTTTTTCGCGACCCAGAAGTCTACGGTTTGCAGCGCGGTGACGATGCTGACGCGGGAACGGCCGGTGGATGATCCGCCGAAGGGAACGAGGGGATCGTCCGTGCCGTTGATGAGCAAGATGGACATTGCGGATGCGCTTCTACTCTGGCGCTGGACGAGGTAGGGGATGCCTGCGATGACGGGCGCAATCGCGGCGAAACGGTTGCCGATGTCGCACGCGAGCCGGTTTGCCATCATGCCGCCGTTCGATGCGCCGGTGACGTAGACGCGCGCGGGATCGATGGTGTGCGTGGACGCGATGTAGTCCAACAGCGCGGAGATGAAGCCGACGTCGTCGGTGGAACCGGCTTTGTAGGAGCGGTCGTTCCATTTGCGGTCAAGGCCGTCGGGATATACGACGATGAAGTTTTCCTTCGCGGCGAGCTTTGTGAACTGCGTGTAGCGTTCCATGCCCTTGCCGTCGCCGCGAAGTCCGTGCAACACGAAGACAACGGGAAATGGGCCGTTGCCGGAGGGCGTGTATATACGGTAGGTGCGTTCGACGCCGCCGTGAACAATCGACCCCGGCGAACTCGATTCACGCGCTGCCGGGTCAATGGAGTGGGCTGCAATGACAGGTAAAGAGGAAGCCAAGGTGAACAACAGGACGTGAATACGGGTTCGCATCTTGCCAACTCCTCTGCCGGAGGTGTTTGCAGATAGGTCGAACACGGCGCCCCGAATTTTGTTCCGGGTGAAGGGAAGAACATCCCCCTGAATCCCCCTTCAAAAGGGGGACTTAAGACCAACGTCAAAGACATCCTCCTGCAATTCTTGAGGTCCCCCTTTTGAAGGGGGATTCAGGGGGATGTGGCTTTGTTCACACGACCTCGGGAATCCGGTATGGTTCGCGGCCTTCGCGTTTGAGGAGTGCGTTGGCTTCGTCGTCGTTGACGAAGGTCTCGGTCGCGGCGTCGATCATGAGTTTGCGGCCGACGCGGTACGACGCGTTGGCGTAGTGGCACAGGCTTGTCGAGAGGTGGCATTCGGCGATATCGCCGTTCGGCATGTTGCGCGAGCGGATGCAATCGATGAAGTTGCCCATGTGCTCGGGGTTCGCGAATCCGCCTTGCGTCGTGACATTCGGTTTGCCATCCGAATCGAAAGTCTGCCAGCCGCCGCCGTGCCGCTCGAAGAACATGAACTCTTTGCTGCCATAAACCTCGAAGCGGGTTCCGCTCCACGCCCATTCGGGAATGATATCGAGGACACGCTGCTCGACGGGCATCTTGCGCATATACGGCGTCCATAGCGTCTGCTCGTAGACCATCGTCACGCCGTCGAAGTCCCAGATGACGGAATGCGTGTCCGGCGTTTCCTGGTCATCTTTGAAGTACTGGATTCCGCCGCTTGAATAGACCGATTTCGGACAGGTCAGCCCGCAAATCCACCGCGCGATATCGACCTGGTGGCAGCCGTCGTTCGTGATGTCGCCCGCGCCAAAATCCCAGAACCAGTTCCACGCGTAGTGGAATCGGTTTTCGTTGAATGGACGGTTTGGCGCGGGGCCGAGCCACAAATCGTAATCGACGCCCTCGGGCGGGTTCGTGTCTTCGCGGTGGCCGACGGTGCCGCGCGGTTTGCTGTTCAGCACGCGCACGAAATGCACTTCGCCGAGTTTGCCGGACTTGATGTAGTCTGCGGCCTGGAAGCAATACTCCGCGCTTCGGTTCTGCATGCCGCACATGACGACGCGGTTGTACTTGCGCGCCGCCTCGATCATCTTGCGGCCTTCCCAAATGTTGTGACACGTGGGTTTCTCGACGTATACGTCCTTGCCCGCCTGGCAGGCCCACACGGTGCTCAACGCGTGCCAGTGGTTCGGCGTAGCGCTGACGAGGCCGTGGACTTCCGGGTCATCGAGCGCCTTGCGGAAGTCCTGCACGCAGGTTGGAGTGCCGCCGCCCACGTCCTCGATCGATTTCATCATGCCGGGGAAGAGTCGGCTGTCCGGATCGGCGAGGTACTTGACGTGGACGTCTTTGCGTTTCGCGAACTCTGCCGCGAGCCAACTGCCCCGCCCATGAATCCCCGCGACGCATAACACGACGCGCTCGTTCGCGCCGAGTACGTTAATGGAAAACGTCGATGCCGCGGCGGTCGCCAGCGCCGTCTTCGTGGTTTTGCCGATGAATTCCCGCCGGTTGATTGTGCGCATTTGAAGCCCACCTCCGTTTTTTCGAAAACAGGAAACGTTACCAAAACCGGGAAACGCCGTACGCGTCAAGCGCGGCGTCGGCGCTGACGATTGACAAGCCCTCGACAAGGCATTGCGCAACCAGCATCCGATCGAATGGATCGCGATGATAGAACGGCAACGATGTTGCGCGCGCTATATGCGCGATTTCGAGTCGAAGTAGCGCAATTCCGTTCCGGTCAAGCTCCCCAGGGAAAACTTCCTCGAATGGACTCTTCAATTCCAGCTTGGACGCACTCAGCTTAATTCCAACTTCCCATAGACTTACGATACTCACAAACGAATTGTTGTTCGGATCGCCAATGAATTGTCGCGCGGTCGGTCTAAGCTTGTCGTTGCCCTCAAGAAACCAGACCGCCGCGTGCGTGTCGAGCAGCAAATTCAATCTGTATATTCCCGAAAATCGTCCAGGGGGTCTTCAAAATTGTCGAACGTTTTGATCAATCCCTTGGCGCTGCCAAAGACGGGTCGTGGCTTTGGCCGGGAAATCGGGACTAATTCAGCTACGGGTACATCATCCCGCGTGATGACTACGTGTTCCCCCAGCGCCACTTCGTCAATGAGTTCCGAGAGACTTTTTTGGGCCTGTTCCAAAGTGATGGTAGTCATGGGCGAACCTTTGTTCCTGCGAAGTCAAACTCCATGTTGAAGTCTAGCCCAAAGGTACCGGATGCGCAAACCCGGCCGCATTTTGGTGCGTTCCATCAGGCGGGAGCAAACATTTTTCCTCTACGAAATGTTTCGACGTGCGGCAATGTTTCCGAATCTAACCCCAATCCATTAAGGAGTCTTTCCATGCCAGCTATGCGCGTAGCCCAAATCACACGTCCGGGCGGACCATTCGAGATAGTCGAGCGGGAGATTCCGGCGCCGGGCCCGGGGCAGGTCCGGGTCAAGGTCCAAGCTTGCGGCATTTGCCACAGCGATGCGATGGCAAAGGAAGGCCACTGGCCAGGAATCCAGTATCCGCGCGTTCCGGGGCACGAGGTGGTGGGTGTTATCGATGCTGTTGGAGCGGGCGTGGAGCGGTGGACCGTTGGCCAGCGTGTCGGCGTGGGGTGGCATGGATGGCACTGCGGCGTGTGCGACTGGTGCCGCCGTGGCGATTTCTTCACGTGCGCGGCGGTACCCAAGGTGACCGGGATTTCGTTTGACGGCGGTTACGGCGAATACTTGATCGCGTACGCCAATGGTGTCGCATTGGTGCCCGACGCGCTGTCGCCCGTGGAAGCGGCGCCGCTGATGTGCGCGGGCCTGACGACGTTCAATGCATTGCGCAACTCCGGGGCACGGCCGGGCGACACGGTGGCGGTACTTGGCATCGGTGGGCTGGGGCACCTTGGCGTGCAGTACGCGGCGAAGATGGGGTTCCGCACGGTGGCGGTTGCGCGCGGCGCGGATAAGGAACCGCTTGCGCTGAAGTTGGGCGCGCACCATTACATAGACAGCCAGGCCGGTGACCCTGCGGAAGCGCTGCAGAAACTGGGCGGCGCTCGCATCGTGTTGGCCACTGTGACCAACGCGGATGCGATGTCCGCCATGATCGGCGGGCTTGCGCCGCACGGTTCGATGATGGTCGTCGGCGCGCCACCCGAGCCCCTTCCCGTTTCGGCGCTTGCGTTGATCATGGGCAAACGGTCCGTTCAGGGCTGGTACTCGGGCACATCGATTGATGCACAAGACACGCTCGAGTTCAGCGCCCTCACCGGTGTCCACTCGATGAACGAGACGTATCCTTTGGAGAAGGTGAACGAGGCGTACGAGCGCATGATGAGCGGAAAGGCCCGTTTCCGGGTCGTGCTCACGATCGGCTGAAGGCCTGCCGGGAGTGCCATGCGAGATGGCTGCGCGCTAAGTCGCGATGTGCCTATGGCCTATCCAAGCAAGTGCCCCTGGTCCGAGTTTCGGCGTTCAGACTTGTCAATTGGCGAAACCTGCGATTTCGGCGAAACTCGCTGCGAATGAGGAAGTTACGATAGGTTGACCTCCTAAATTTCACTGGCGTAATCGGGTATGCTTGTGGCATAATATCGCCGATTGATCTTTCGTCGGCGGCTTGGGATGGCCGACAGATCGGTGTAGGTGTTTGGGTGGTCGTGGGAAGTCCCCGAGGGGACTTCGGGGGTATTTCCCGGCGCGTATAGCTGGCGCGCAAACCACGCAGTACGGACGCGGTGTGCTCGTGTTGTTCGGTACCGGCAAGCTTCCCCCCGCGCAGCCCGCCGTCTCAAGGAGCCAGGTAGCATCATGTCGTTTTTTTGGGGACGGGTTGGGAAGCTGTTTTGTCAGGGAGTCTTCAACGCGGTTGCCGCGGCGCCGTTGGGGGCGATAGCGACGCGGGGGCACGCGGGTACTGGGGGTAACGCCAGCAGCCGCTTCGCGATGGTGGTCGCCGCGCGGCTTTTCCATCGGGGAAGGAATCAGAGTCGCCTGGCGATCGGAGTTCTAAGCGTACTGCTGACGCTGTCTGCGGCCGCGCAAAGCGGCGATTCAAAAGCCGACACGATCATTCAACTGTCGGAGACGCCTGTCATGTCCAATGTGCGCAGGCTCGGCGTGAATCTGGGTGGACCCGAAAGCTACGCGGCGTCCCAGTACATGAAGAACATCATTCCGAACCCCGGTTTCGAGTCGGGTGAGTACGGGATGGTTTTTCACACCATGGTCCCGGCGAATAGCACCCAGGTGTTGCAGGATTTCTGGGACACGGCATGGAACAACGATTCGCTCAACATTGGCCAGCCCATCGGGTTTTGGGACGGCGCGGATTACGAAATCGTGTACGGCTCGGCCAAGGGGCGGCGGGGCACTGTTACCTCGTTCGGCCACGCATTTGGCCGCTATCTATACAATTTCGACTCCGCGGGCGCCGTGCCCGACCAGTGGAGCGTGGTCTTTGTGCGCCAACAATTCTCGAATAGCTTCGGCACGAAGACGCCCGCGTCGAACGCGGATTCGTCCACGAAACGCCCCGGGAGCCCGGGTGTGCAGTCGCTGCACGCGACGTGGCCGGGCGCGGACTGGATGTCCGTATCGAGCACGTACTTCGACAGTTACTGGCGCGATAGTCAGTTCGAGGCCGGCAAGCTGATGATTATCGAAGGCAATTGGCGCATCGAGTTTTGGGCCAAAGGCAAGAACAACGGCGATCAGATGCGCGTCCGGTTCAACCGCGAGGGCGAGGGAAGCTTTATCAACCGGGTCGTCACGCTGTCGAACCAATGGCAGAAATACACGTACGATTTCAGCGTGGCGCCTGGGGCGGACAAATTAGGGCCGTATCTCGCGACCGACTATCACCCGATTTTGGTGTTGAACGTCAACATTCTGACGCCGAATGCGGAAATCTGGCTTGACGATATGGCGCTCTACAAGTCCGACCACGCGAACCCGACGGAGTTCACGGATCGGTTCGTAAACCTGCTGAAGGGACTCAAGCCCGGCGTGCTGCGCGACTGGCGCACCCAGTTCGGCGCGTCGCTCGATAACGAACTGGCCGACCAGTTCGCGCGCAAGGTGACGGGGTGGCGTCCCCACGAGCGCAAGGCGACTTACTGGGGATACTCGCTGCACGATTTCCTCGAGTTGTGCCAGGAAGTCGACGCCGAGCCCTGGTACGTAATTCCGCCGACGTTTAGTCCGGAGGAATTGCAGAACCTTTCCGCGTATTTGTGCGCGCCGGTGTCTTCGGGGCATCCGTATGCGCTCGAGCGCGCGGCGTTGGGCCAGAACGAACCATGGACAACGGTCTTCTCCAAAATCCATCTGGAGTACGGGAACGAGTTGTGGGGCGCCGCATCGGGTTCAGACCCGTTCTTCGGCGCGTCGCTTCTGGGTGGTAAACGGCTGGGACAAATCGCGCACGACCGCTTCACGATTCTCCGGTCCGGTCCCTTCTTCGATGACTCGAAGTTCGACCTGATCATCGGCGGCCAAAATGGAGCGCCGGCCCGTCAAGGCGAGATCATGGACGAAAGCACGGCGCATGATTCGATCGCCCTGGCGCCGTATTTCGGCGCCCTCGGGACGTGGAACACGCAGGAAGAGATTTACTATCCGCTGTTCGCACGCGCCCTGGCGACGCCGTTGAGCAAGGCGTACACGAGCAAACAGATCGTCGATGCGTATGGCACGGACACCGAGATGAGCATCTACGAAATCAATTACCACACGACGGGCGGCAACATTCCCAGTTCCATCCGCGATCCCTTCACGGCGGGGGCTTCCGGCGCGCTGGCGCTGCCGCTATATATGATGTGTTTCCAGCGCGACCTCGGAATGAATTTGCAGTGTGCGTTCACTGCATCAGGATTCAGTTTCCGCGACGAAAACGGCGACTATGTCCGCGTATGGGGCATGCTGCGCGACATCGAAGGCACGCGCCGAAAACGCCCGACGTGGCTTGGCGTCGAGATGGTGAACAAGGCCATGTTTGGGAACCTGGTCGAGACGACGCATTCCGGGGCGATTCCGACACGAACGATCGGGGCCATTAACGGACTGCCGGAAGCGCAAACGTTCCCGGTCGTCAATTCGTTTGCATATCACGACGGGTTCGACCATTCGGTCGTTCTATACAACCTCGATTTGACGTTGTCGCATTCGATCGTGTTGCAGCACGCGAGGACCCCGCAAAGCGTCGCGACGATGTACCAGTTTGCGCCCGGCGACATCAACGCGACCAACGAAGACGCACAGTTGCTCGATTACACGACCGCGGCGATTACGGACTTCGGCAATCCGTATGCGATGACGCTGCCGTCCAAGTCGCTGACCGTGCTCACGTGGAGCACGAAGTCGGGGATCACGGCCGCGCCTCCGACGCTTGTGTTTCCGGACACGGAAGTCTCGCTGACCACGACCAGCAACATGACGGTCACGAACGAGGCGACAACGAGCGGCCCGCGCGATATCACGGGAATTACCGCCGTTGCCGGCGATCCGAGCGTGTTCCAATTGCTCACCGCGCTGCCGATCAACGGCGTCGCGCCCGGGTCGAGCGTGCAGTTCCAGTGGCGGTTCTCGCCGACCGCAAACGGCTCGAAGTCCGCGACGTATGAGATTGCGACTACCGATCCCGATAACCCGATCGTTACCATTCAACTGGTCGGAAATGGCGTCGGTGACGACGATGGCGACGGTGTACCGGCGTCGCTCGACGCGTTTCCGAATAATCCATTCGATTGGAACGATACCGATGGCGACGGTATGGGCGACAATTTCGAGCAAATGATTATCGACGCTGCGCAAAACGACAGCGACCCCACGAACGATTGGATTCAAACCTTCGACGACGTGTTACCATTCGACGATTTCGATAACGACGGGCACGAGAACATACAGGAATTCATCTTCCGAACGGACCCGACGGATGGCGTGAGCCTGCCCGTGGGGGGCGCGGCGGCGTTGACGACGGTGTTGACGGCATTGGGCGCTGCGATCATCCGCAAACGGCGGAATACGCGACCGGCATAGAGCGCGGGCTTTGGCCACCGCGCGAAGGACTACGGAAACCGACGGGCGCGCCGAAGCGGCGCGCGACAATGCTCGTTCGCATCGTGTTTAGGCGGGGGTTGAATGAATTCGTTTGATCGTACGCGCTTGCTCGTACACGCGGCGGCCTTCGTATGAATGCCGTCATGCGGCGATTGTACCCCTACCTGCGCGGACCAATTCGCCATGTTGCGCGCGCGCTCCTGGGCCGCGAGGCCGTCGCCCGGCTAAAATCCGCGTGGTTGCCGCGGGACTTTACGTACGACGCCGACTACTTCGCGCGGGACATCGATGGACCCGCATTGGAGAGCGCACCGGACATCACCGCGAGTATCATGGGCGATCTCGCTCCGCGGTCCGTCATCGACGTCGGGTGCGGCACGGGCGCGCTTCTCGCAACGCTGCGCGACGCCGGTTGTGTCGTATCGGGTCTCGAATTCGCGGAGGCCGCGAGGGAGATTTGCCGGAAGCGCGGCCTCGATGTGCGGCGGTTCGACATCGCAAACGACTCGTTCGACGCGGGACAGCCGTTCGATGTGGCCGTCAGCATGGAAGTTGCCGAACACATTCCCGAGCCTGCCGCGGAGCGCTACGTGGATTTGCTCGTGCAGCTCGGCAGGACGATCGTGTTTACGGCCGCGCCTCCCGGGCAGGGCGGCACCGACCACGTCAACGAACAACCGCACGAGTATTGGATTGAGAAGTTTGGCGCGCGCGATCGCGTGTTGGATTGGCCGCTTACCGCACGATGGCGCGCCGCGTGGAAGGAATCCGGCCACGTGCAATCGTGGTACTACAACAACCTGCTCGTCTTTCGTACACCGCGATCCGCCGTGTTCCCGTCCGCGCCCGCCGCGCGCGAAACGGTGACGCAAACGAGTAGTAGCGGCCAGACTGCCGATTCGAGCCTATCGACTCCGTCCCTCCATTAGCCCTCTTGTATACTCACCAACATGTCGCCCCAGTCATACAAAATCCTCGGCATGGATTGCGCCGAGGAGATTGCGGCATTGCGCCAGACCGTTGGCCCCTTGGTAGACGATGCGGACAGACTTCGTTTCGATTTGCTCAGCGCGAAGATGACGATCTGCGAAGGGGCCCCTGCGGTTGACGCTGACCAGGTGATCCGCGCTGTATCTGCCGCGGGACTCACGGCGATACCGTGGGACGAAGCAATCGCCGCGCGGGCGCGGGAAGACCACGAGACCTGGTGGACGCGATATGGCCGCGGTGCGACGTGCGCGATCAGTGGCGCCGCCGCGATAGCCGGATTAGCGCTCCATGCGCGCAGCACGGGCCTGCTCCCCGCGCTTGCGGATGCATCGGATATCGCTCCCGGATTCGACTCGATTGCGTTGTACGCAATTTCGATCCTCGGCGGTGGATGGTTTGTTTTCCCGCGCGCCTTCAGCGCGGCGCGGCGCATGCGCGCGGACATGAACTTACTGATGACGGTCGCGGTGATCGGCGCGGTGTTGCTTGGCCAATGGTTTGAAGCGGCAAGCGTCGCGTTTCTGTTTTCGCTCGCGTTACTCATGGAATCGTGGAGCGTAGGCCGTGCGCGCAACGCGATCCGCGCGCTGATGGAGCTGGCGCCGCAGACGGCGCGCGTCCGCTGTCCTCACGACGGATGCGAAGAGGAAAAGTCCATCGACAGCGTAGCAGTTGGTGCGGAAGTTATTGTGCGCCCGGGCGAGCGTATCCCGCTCGACGGCACGGTTGAAGCGGGCAGCACGTCGGTGAACCAAGCGCCGATCACCGGTGAATCGATGCCGGTTGCGAAGACCGTCGGCGACACGGTGTACGCGGGCACGATTAACAACGAAGGCGCGATCGCGCTGCGTGTCACGCGCGCGGCAACGGACACAACGCTTGCGCGGACGATTCATATGGTCGAGGAGGCGCAATCCCGGCGTGCGAAAAGCGAGCAGTGGGTAGAGACGTTTGCCCGCTACTACACCCCGGCCATGATGGCGCTCGCCTTGGGCATTGCGGTTGTGCCTCCGTCATTGGACGGCGATTGGCAGCGGTGGTTCTACGAGGCGCTGGTCGTGCTGGTGATTGCGTGCCCGTGCGCGCTGGTCATTTCGACGCCGGTAAGCAATGTCGCGGGTTTGGCGGCGGCCGCCCGCGCGGGCGTGCTGATCAAGGGGGGCGTGTATCTTGAGCAGGCGGGATTGATTGATGCGGCCGCCATCGACAAGACGGGAACGCTGACGCGCGGTGAAGTGGGCGTTCAGCGCATCGTGCCGATCAACGGTCACACAGAACGCGACGTACTCGCATTCGCCGCGGCGCTCGAATCCAACAGTGACCACCCCATTGCCCGCGCAATTGTCGCTCGCGCGCACGTGGACGGCGTACGGGTGCCGCCCGCAGGCGAGGTGAGAATGCTTGCGGGGCGCGGCATACAGGCGCGCATAGATGGGGAACTCTGTTGGGCCGGAAGCCATCGCATGCTCCACGAAGTCAGCGCGGACGAGTGTGCGTTTCACGAGACCGCGGTATTGCTTGAAGACGCGGGCCATTCCGTGGTCGCCGTGGGAATTGGCGCAAAGGTGGTCGGATTTATCGGCCTTGCGGACACGCTGCGCGAGAACGCGCGAGACAGCGTCCTCGCGATGAAACGGTTAGGCGTCGCGCACATCCAGATGCTGACCGGCGACAATTTTCGTACCGCGCACGACGTGGCCGACGCCGTGGGGGCGGACGATTTCGGAGCGGAACTGTTACCGGAGGACAAGGTCAACGCAGTGGAGGAACTTGCCAAGCGATACCGCACCGTTGCGATGATCGGGGACGGCGTCAACGACGCCCCGGCATTGGCCGCGGCACACGTCGGCATCGCCATGGCGGCCATCGGCTCCGACGCGGCGATCGAGACGGCCGACATTGCGCTCATGTCCGACGACCTGTCGCGCGTGCCGTGGCTGATCGGCCACGCGCGCAGGGCACGCGCCACCATTCGACAGAATATCGTGTTCGCGTTGGGCGTGAAAGCGGCCTTCCTCGCGCTCGCGCTTGCGGGCGTCGCGACGTTGTGGATGGCAATCGCAGCGGACATGGGCGCGTCGCTCGTCGTCATATTCAATTCGCTACGGTTACTTCGCGGTACGCCCTCGTCGGTCTAGCGAACGTCGAGATCGGATAGCACGAGAAAACGGACATCATTCTCGCTTCGTTTCGCATCGAGATGATGCTCCGCCTCATCGTCACTCGTAATCGAGCACTCGAATTCCCTCAAAGTGACCACTACGAAGTCGCAAACGTATGGCGCGTTGCCGGTCCCTGCTTGAATCGAGCCGGCAACGCGCCATTTCACCGTCGAATGCCCGGCTAACGCATCACTTCCACGTGTGGCAGAAGCGGCAATCCATATTGTTCTCCGCGACGTGCTCTTCGTGTACCTCGAAGAAGTACTCGTCCTCGTCCCAATCGTTCGATTGGTCCTGGTGGCATACCACGCACAACGGTTCGCCGAGATACTCCGTCTTTGGCGCGTACCCCAATTTGTCGAAGTCCATCCGCGAGCCGCCCGAATGGCAGTCCGCGCACCCCAGCGCATTTTCGGCCGGCGCCACCTCGTGGAACAGTCCCATATACCGCTGCGTTTCCACGAACTCGTAGCCCTGCGGCAACGCGATCCCGGATTGTGCTGCGCCCGTTGTTATCGCGCCGTCGATATTTGTCGTCTGGAAGTAGATCCCCATCTTCAACGGTATGAACTTGTTGGTTACGGGGTCGATTGGCTGGTAGCCGTAGTGAACTTTGAACGCGTTCAGTTTCGCATGCCGGGTGTCGATGTTTGCCACGGGCCGCGCCATCGAAAGGAAGCCGGTCTCGGGGTCCACCTCGGCGGCCTGCCCGGCGGAATAGACATACGATAGCCCGTCGAAGAAGCGATACTCCGGCAACACGTTTTGTTGCCGCGTCAGCGCGGGCTCATACAGTTGCCGCACCGTGTTGACTTCCTGGACGCTGAAGTCGCGGTACATTTCGGTCGAACTCCCGCGTGAGAATTCCGGGATATGGCAGACCGTGCACTCGAGCCGGCCCGTGTGGCGGTCGATTTGGTCGTTATTGTGCGGTTTCTCGTCGTGGCACGACGTGCAGTGCAGCGCGATTTCCGAATCTGTCGCGCGCAGGTCGACGCCGCGTCCGCGCACTTTGTGCTCATCGAAGACGTGGCAATCGATGCACAACAGTCCCGCGCCGCCGTTTTCGACGGACGCCATGTGTACGTCGAACTCGCGCGTTGCGTTGTAGTGCGCCGCTTCAATGTCGCCGCGCTTGTTGTTTTGTCCGCCGCCGGCGAAGGCGTGGCACTTGATGCACGTATCGTTCGGGCGCGGCTGAATCGTCGTGATGGCCTGCAGCATCGGTACCGGCATTGCCGCTTCGTCCACGGCGAACTTGAACACGCCGTTTTCCGACACGACTTTCCGCCGGTAATCGCGCGAGTGGCAAATGAGACAGTCAACGTTGTCGAGTTGCGCCTGCGTTAGATCGAGCGTCGGCTTGGAACCCATGCCGACGTGGCATTGCGCGCAGCCGCCGCTCACCTGTTGGCCCTGCAGGTTCGTCAGCAGTCCGATGAAATTGATGCCTGGCGACGTGCAAAAATCGTTCATGCCGGTCATCTTCCCGCCGCTGTCCGAACCGACGACATCGGGTGATGGGCCGTTCCACTGGTAGTGGACCGACGCATGAACCTCGCTGGCCTTACCGGGATGGCACGGCGCGCACGTCTTCGCGCCCTCGTATGCGGTGTATCGGCCGGCGTGCGAGACGATTGCGGGGCCGGAGACCGCAAACTCGATCGACCCCGCCATTCCGCTGTGCGAACCGGTCGCCATCACAATCGCGCCGCCGCCGCCGACCGCGGTCAGCGTGACCGAATCGCCCGCCTCGAGTTTCTCCGCCGAAAGCGCGCACACCGACGTATTGCTCACGCACCACGTAAACACCGTGTCGTCCTTGTCCGTCGACACGGCGCGAATTGTGACGGTCTGGCCCGGGTCCAAGTCCGTGACATCCGCTTCGAGCGTCAGGCTCGGCGCGGGGTCGGGATCGGGATCCGGATCGGGGTCCGGGTCAGGCGGCGAGTTCGTCGGACACCCTGCGCCGAGAATCAACAGCAGTACAGCAATTGAAACGAAAAGGGCGGGCTTTGGAACGGTGTGCTTGCTCATACGGTATTCCCCCAAAAAGTTGCCCCGCGTGGCGGCTCGGGCCGCTCCGCGGCGCGTTCCGGCGGGCCCTCCCCCGAGAACCCGGCGGTCATTTGAATAGTGTAGATACCGGCTGTTTGCGGGCCAATAGAGGAAACTACGAACTTCTGGACATTTCTACGATTTTCGCCGCGAAAACGCGGTGCGGCGCGAACGCCACAGTTGAAGTCCTATCCAAAACTATGCTAGAAAAATGTGGGGGATAGACATGAATACCGTGGAATTCGACCGCCTCGCCGGGGCGGTCCAGCGCGATCCGGTCATGCGCAAACTCTCGCGCATGGCCCGTGAAATCACCGGCAGCACGCTACTCATTCTCGGCCAACGCAACGGCGAAATCGTTCGCATCGGCCTCGACGGCCACGAATCGGACTTGCCGCCGTTTTGCCAGGCGATGCGGGCGACGGAAGAAGGGGCGCGGCGGTGCTCGGCGTGCCGATCCCTCGTGGCGATGCGCGCCTGCTACCACGGCGTGAGCGATTATTGCTGCCATGGCGGGATTTCGATCGTCGCGGCCCCGGCGGTTAAACCCGCGGAAGCAGGGGGTCAGTTCGTCGTAGTCAGTTCCTGCGCGTATGCGGCGCCGGACCGCAGGAGGGGCTGGCAAGCGGCGCGAAGACACATAAAAGACGTGCCCATCGACAAGACGAAATTGCGCAAGGTCTACCAGAGTCTCCCCGAACTCGAGACCGAGAAACAGGCCGTCGTCAAGGCGATTGTCGATTTGGCCGCGAGCGCGCTGGCGGAGTTGGCGCGGTCGATCTGCGCGCCAAACCGAACGCCGGCTACGAACGTTCCCGCGGCGGCATACTCCACGCGCGCGTTAGACCGCGATCTGCGCGAAGTGTTTTCCCAGGCATGCGAAGGATCGGTTACATCGCGCACTGTCGCGAACGGCACATCGTTATCCGAGATCGTTACGGCAATCGTCGCGCAGAATCCCGCGGCGCCGTTTACGGTCGCCAATGTCGCGCGCGCGGCGCGCATGACGCCAAACCACTTTTCGAGCCTGTTCCATCGCCAGACGGGGACGAAGTTCACCGCCTTTCTCACGGAGCAACGCATCGCCCTCGCGTGCAAGCTTTTGCGCGACGTGACCCTCGATATCGGCGAAGTCGCCGCACGAAGCGGGTTCCCGGACGGCAACTATTTTTCGCGCCGTTTCAAGACCATCACGGGCCACACGCCGAGCGAGTTTCGCGCGCACTGCCGGTAGCGCGTATCGCGTATTGCGCGGTTGCTTGTCGTGGTCGTGCTGTTTCGCAAACAAGAACGCGGGCAACCCATCGTGCTCGTGCTACTGCTCGTCACTCGTAATCGTTATCCGATGATCGAGAAACGAGCTACGAGTACGATGACGACACACGAGCACGAGCACGAGTATGAACACAAAGAGATCCTGGCTCGATGTCGCGCGCACTCCCGGCACGTGATTCCCTGAACTCTACCACCCCCGCGCCGCGCACGCTCACCCATCTATCCCCTTCGGCTCCGGCAGCACTTCGAGCCGAATCTTGTTGATGCTGCTTGGCGTTCCGTCGAGCACGGTCGCGCGCAGGCGCCCGCTGGCGACGACTTCGCCCTGGACGGGAATGCGGCCGGCAACGCGCATGAGCCAGCCGCCTATCGTCTCGACCTCCGGGTCCGCGATTTCGTAGTTGATCGCTTCCGAGACGTCGTCGAGATACGTGCGCGCGTCGATGACGTAGGCGCCGGGTCCGACGAGATGAATCTGACTTTCTTCGCGGTCGTGTTCGTCCTGGATGTCCCCGAAGATTTCTTCGAGGATGTCCTCGATCGTAACCAATCCGTCCGTGCCGCCGTATTCGTCGGTGACGATCGCCATGTGCTGTTTCTGTCGCTTCATCTCTTGGAAGAGATCGTCGACCTTCATCGTGTCGGGCACGTGCATGACCGGCCGCACGAACCGCGCGATGTCCCGCACCTCAGGCGTGCCGTCGATGAGCACGTCGTGGGCATTGACCACACCGGTAACGGAGTCGACGCTGTCGTGATAGATCGGCACGCGCGTGCGCCCGGACTCCACCAGCAGCGCGAGCAACTCCGCGCGCGTCGCCGTGTCCGGCAACGCCTGCATGTCGATGCGCGGTACCATTATTTCCTTTGCCTGCGTCGCTTGCAGGTTGATGACGCCGTGAATCATACGCTGCTCTTCCGGCGCGATGTTTCCGTGGTGGGCGCTTTCGTCCACGAGCACGCGAACGTCCTCGCGCGTCGTCATGAGCGGGCTGATGTGATGTCCCTTGCCGCGAAACATGGCGCGGGTGATCCACGAGATGGGCGCCGCAATGGGGGCGAGAACGACGTACCAGGTTTCAATGAGCGGAAGAAACCACAACGACAGCCGATTCGGATGCGCGCGGAAGATACTTTTCGGGACGATTTCGGAGAAGACGAGGAAGAGCGGCGTAGCGATGAGCAGCGCGGCCACTTCGGAAAACACGCGGGCAAGGGCTATCGAGGCGACGACCGTGGCAATGTTGGTGCCGATCAGCAGCATCGCGAGCATCTGATCCGGTTTACTCGCGTAGCGGAGCAGGCGTTTGGCGCGGTCGCGACCCTCCTCCTCCGCCAGGAAGCGAATCCGCAGCGGGTTCAACGATACAAAGCCGGTTTCGTATCCGGCGAAAAGGGCCTGAAACACGACGCACGCGAACAGGATCGTAAGTGCGATGGATACCGTCATGGCGCGGGAGCGCCTTCTACCGCCGGCACCGGCGCATCAACGTTCTTCAGCATTTGAACCAAGACGCTCGAAACACGCTTGCCGTCGCACTCCGCGACGGTAAAGCGGACACCGTCGGTTTCGAGCGTGTCGCCGGTCTCCAAGACCTTCTCGGAGTGGTGCATCAGGAATCCGGCGATGGTCTCGTGCGCCGCATCACGCAAGCTTGTACCCAGAAGACTATTCAGATCGTCGAGGGAGAAATCTCCTTCCAACGCGTATACGCCGCCCTCCATTTGCTTGAAGCCCGGCTCATCCTGTTCGCTCTCGTCCATGATGTCGCCGACGACCTGCTCCATCGCGTCTTCGAGCGTCACGATACCCGCGGTGCCGCCGTATTCGTCGACAACGACGGCGAGATGCGTGCGGTGGCGCTGTGCATCGCGCACGAACTGCTGCACGGTCATTGTCGCGGGGACGAAATGCGGAGGTCGAATCAGGCCCTGAATTTTTCGGTCCTGTTCGCCGTGAGCAATGAATGGAAGCAGGTCTTTGACTACGAGCGTGCCCACGATCTGGTCCAGGCTCTCGCGGAACACGGGCATTCGCGAGTAGTGGTGCTCGCGGTACAGCGCGTGCGCGTGAGCGACGGTCGAATCCTCCGAAAGCGATACGGCGTCCTGCCGGGGCACGAGAATCTCGCGCAATTGCGCGTCGCTGAACTCGAGAATGCCCTGGATCATCTGGCGCTCGTCTTCCTCGATCGCGCCTTGCACCTCGCCATCGGTGAGCGCGGACTTGAATTCTTCGTCGGTGATGAACGGCGCGGCACGCAATTCGTGAAAGCGCGTTATTTTGAAGAGGAGGTTTGTAATCCCCAGTAGTCCGTCGCGCATCGGCGCGAGGACACGGTCCGCCGCGAGGATTGGAAAGACCACCACGCGCGCGACCTGTTCACCGGCCTGCACGGCGAATACCTTCGGCGATATCTCGCCGATGAAGACAAGCAGGCCCGTCACAATCGACACGGCGATGATGTATGAGGCGACCGGATGAAGAGTGGGCACGAGTTCGCGAACGAATTCTTCCGCACGGCTTCCCAGAATAATGCCGGTAAGGGTGTTGACGATCATGTTGCCGATCAGGATCGTCGTAAGGAGCCGGCCCGGATGCTCCATCGTTTGCGCGATGAGCGTCCCGGTCACGGTCCCTTCCTCTTTCAGACTTCGCATGCGCAGACGGTTGATGGAGAAGAACGCTGTTTCCGAGCCGCTGAAGAAAGCCGAGCACAGGAGGAGGGCGCCCACGCCCAAGAGGACCGGCAATGGGAAATGTCTTGAGAACAGCGGTTCGGCCGCATCGGGAATGATGGCGATCGCGGCGCCCACGTTGGCGGCGGTTTCGTCCAGCGTGTTTGCGGGCGCCGGCAACGGGTCATCGCCTGAAGGCAGCGCCCATACGGCAAACGCTATGGTCAAGCCGCAGCACGCCAGCAGAAGCATTCGACGCGACATACCGCTACGCCGCCCAATGTCCGTGTTCAATCGCTGCGTCCCCTGCACCGCGGAGTTAATGGCCGCGAAACCACGCGTCGCCGCGCGAGCATCCCAAGTACTTCGCCTGCCGATCGATCATCGCCTGCCGGCCGCGCGCGTCGTTGTGGTCGAACCCTATCAAGTGAAGCAGGCCATGACAAAAGAGCAGTTTCACTTCGTCCCGCATGGCCTTGGCCTTTCCGCCGCACCGCGCGTGGACGGTGTCCAGCGATATTACAATATCGCCCAACGGACGCGGGCCGTCCTCGGGATGTATGCCGGATTGTTCGAAGGCCAGGACGTCGGTGGCCTCGTCTTTGCCTCCGTACCGCACGTTCAAATTGCGAATCGATGCGTCGGTGCAGAACAGCACGCTGATTTCCACGTCGCCCGGGACGCCTTCGCCCGCGCAGACCTTTTCGGCAATCGCCTTCAATGCGGGTTTCTCGTAGCACTTGGCGCGCGAAGTCGCGTTCCGGACGGCGAGCGTAACGCCCACTACTCCTGGCCTCCGGACAGCGGGATGACGTTCGCCGCGGGCGCTTCGGGCTTTTGTTCCGGATACGCGATGCGGCGGTGTTGCGTCGATGCGACACGCTTGGTGAGCACTTCCGCAATGGTGTCGAGGTCCTTCAACGTAAGTTGGCATTCGTCGAACTGGCGGTCGCTGGCACGGCTTGCAATGATACGGTCCACCATTTCGCGGACGCGCTCTTCGTTGGGGTTCTTCAGCGTGCGCACGGCGGACTCGACCGCGTCGCAAATCATCAGGATGGCCGTTTCGCGGTAGCGCGGGCGCGGCCCGGGATAGCGGAAGTCGGCCTCCGTGACGCCGCCATGCTTCGCCTGCGCGACGGCCTCCTTGTAGAAGAAACTGATAAGGCACGTGCCGTGGTGTTCGAGAATGCCGTCGATGATCGGTTTTGGCAGGTGCAGTTCGCGCGCCATCTCCGCGCCTTCGGACACGTGCGACGCGATCGCCCGCGCGCTCAAGCGCGGCGACAGCTCGTCGTGGATGTTCGCGCCGGTCTGGTTCTCGACGAAGTATTCGGGGCGTTTCATCTTGCCGATGTCGTGGTAGTACGCGCAGACGCGCGCCATAAGGCCGTTCGCGCCGATCGCGTCCGCCGCGGCCTCCGCGAGTTGCCCGATCATCAGGCTGTGTGCGTAAGTTGCGGGCACTTCCATTGCGAGGCGGCTCAATACCGGGTTGTTCAAATCCGAGTATTCGAGCAGTTGGATGTCGGTCGTAATGTCGAAAAGCTTTTCCAGGGAAGGCAGCAGGGCCGGCACCAGGCCAAGACAGAGTACGCCGTTTACGGCGACCATCATGAGCGAGTACGAAACCGTGGACAGCGCCGAGCTGGAGAGAATGGAATCCTGCCCAAGCGAGATTGCGAGCGTGACGATGACTCCCGCGAATGTCGCTTTTACGGCGGCGTTACCCATGTCGCTGCGTTTGCGCACCTTGTAGATGCTCATCACGCCGGTGAGCGACATCACCGCGGAAACGACGAGCAATTGCCAACTGTAGCCGAACTGAATCGAGAGCAGCAGCGATGTGACGATCGCGGTGAAGCCCGCAAGCCGTGCGTTCGTAAGAATTGCGAGGAGAATGGCGCCCGCCGCCGCCGGGACGACGAGGCCTTTATCGGCGAAATACGACACGATGCGGCCGGTCGCGGCCGTTGCGCACATCACCAACAAAGCGAGGCAGAGCATCTGAAAGCGCTGGTCGGGATTCCGTTCAAGCCAAGGCATCGCGCGGACGAACGCGAACAAGGCCAATCCCACTAAGAGCGTGTGGGCCAAAATCGCGCCCGTAATGCCGGCCGTCTGCCGGTCGGTGCGCGACTTAATCTCCATGTAGGTTTTCGCGTCCATGCGCGACTGCGCCGTCCAGCGCTGGCCTTTTCGCTGTATCTCTTCCTGCGCCATGATCTCGCGCATGACGGGTTCGGTCTCGCGTCGCGCGGCCTCGCGCATCACGTTCGTTCGATCGCTGTCAAAGTGGAGGGTGTCGACCAAGTACTGGCGCGCCACCTCGAACGCCGCGTCCTGCAACCGCACGCGATCAACGGGAAGCACGCCAGTGCTTGTGGCATCGAGCGTTGACTTCGCAATGCGCGACTTCAGTTCCGCCTGCACCGTTTCGAGCGTATACGCCTGCGCAAGCGGAATCTCGTCTTCGCCGTATTGTCCGGCGGCGGGGACGTCGCGCGTGATGTAGATGCGGCGGTCGGGGTCCTTCGAAAAATCGCTGCCGCGCTCGCCGGGCTTGAGGACGCCGTAGGCGAGCACGTACTCGAGGCCCGACCTCGCCGCGGCCGCCAACGCTTGCGCGTGCGCGAGCTCGATCGGCGCCTGTTGGGATGCGCCCTGCGCGTCGGTTGCTGTCTTCGTCTCCGTGGCGGGGTCTGGCTTGGGTTCGGCGGGGGCCGGCATGCGCGGTGTCAGCCACACGGCCAAGTGCTCCGGCTTTGTAGCGCGCAGCAATTCGTCGTTCGTGACGGCCGCGTCGGCGATTTCGCGGACGGCCTTGCTTATCGCGGCCGTTTCCGACGCGCCGGATTCGCCGCGCGCGCGCACCGCGAGAACGGCCTTTTCGACTTCGGGTTTGAGCGCATTGACTTTCGCGACGAACGTATCGAATTGACCCAGTTGGCGCTTAACCGACTCGGCGTCCACATGAAACGAATCGGGAACGCGCGCCGCGGACGCTTCGCGGGCCTCGCGCGTCTTTTCGACGTCTTCGCTCTCGAACCCAAACTCGGCAATGAGCGATTCCTTCGCGGGAAAGCGGCCGTCGTAATCCAGTTTGTCCGCGCTCGTTCCAAAGTTGAGCTGTTTCGTTACCGCAATCACGAGGAACACCAGCGCAACCGCGAGCAGCACGCGCCGCAACCTGGTTTCGCGGCTGCGCGTGTCGTCCTGTTGCTGGCCCCGGTAGATGCCCGGGCTCAACTGATGCCGTTTGCGAAACTGCCCGATCATGACTGTTTACCGTGTTCCGCGTGGTGTTCGGCGGCCTCGTACGCGTCGATGATGTTCTGCACGAGCGGGTGGCGCACGACGTCGCTTCGGTGCAGGTGTACGATGGCGATGCCTTCCGTGTTTTTCAGAATGCGCTGCGCTTCGACCAAGCCCGACTTCGTGCCGCGCGGCAAGTCGATTTGCGTTACGTCTCCGGTAATCACCGCGCGCGACCCTTCGCCGAGGCGCGTGAGGAACATCTTCATCTGCTCGGGCGTCGTGTTCTGCGCTTCGTCGAGAATCGCGAAGGCGCTATTCAGGGTGCGGCCACGCATAAACGCGAGCGGCGCGACCTCGATGACCTCGCGCTCGACCATGCGGCGCGCGCGCTCGACGTCCACCATCGCGTACAGCGCGTCGTATAGGGGGCGCAGATAGGGGTTCACCTTTTGCTGCAAATCGCCCGGCAGGAAGCCGAGGCTCTCGCCAGCCTCGACCGCGGGGCGCGTCAGAATCAGGCGATTCACTTCTTTGTTGAGCAACGCGGAGACGGCCGCGGCCATGGCGAGATAGGTCTTGCCCGTTCCCGCCGGCCCGATCACCAGGGTTACGCCGTGGCCCTTGATCGCGTCGAGGTAGTGCGCCTGGCCGCGCGTGCGCGGTTTGATGGCAAGTTCGGTGCGCAAACCGCGCGGCGACGAGACTGCCGCAATGGGCGATGCCGCGCGTCCTTCGCGGGCCTCGGATAGGGCGAACGGCACGTCCTGCGCCGAAACGGTGTCGCCGTTGCGTATGGCGGCAAGCATGTTGGAAAACATTCGATGGACGGCCGACGCATCCGCGTCGTCATCTGCGTGGATTCGCACGACCGTGCCGCGATCCACGATGTGTACTCCCGGCGCGGATTCTTGAATACGCTTCCGGATTTCACCGTTCTTGCCAAGAAGTTTTATCGCTTCGTCTTGGCTATTTAAGACCAGTTCGTGCGACAGACAAGCCGCTCCCTACGGAGAGGAGGGGGCCGGACCGGGCTCGATGCGGAACACCCGCTCGCCCGGACGCGCCAACTGGCGTTGATGGCGGATGTTCTCCTCCATCTCGATCGGGTCTCGTTCCAGCCCATCGACCCGATCGACCAGCCGCTGCTCCTCGGCCACGCGCGCGTCGTATTCGACACGCATGTTGGCCGTGTAATCCTCCGTCTTCTCGTAAAACCGGTACTGGGCCGGCAAATCGCGTTGCAGGGCATAGGCCGCCGCGAACGCGGCTGAAAGCGCCAACGCGAGAACGTACCCTTTGCTCGGAAGTATGCGCATGGCGTCCTTCGCTACTTACCGCCCCGTCCTTTTCCCAGTATATTATAGAAGGCGTCGCCACCCAAGAATTCCGCCTGGCTGCCCAGTTCTTCCTCGATTCGCAGGAGCTGATTGTACTTCGCGATGCGGTCGCTGCGGGAGGCGGAACCCGTCTTAATTTGGCCAGCGTTCGTCGCCACCACGAGGTCGGCGATGGTCGCGTCCTCGGTTTCGCCGCTACGGTGGGATATGACGGCGGTGTACTTGGCCCGTTGCGCCATCTGGACGGCGTCGAGCGTCTCGGTTAAGGTGCCGATCTGATTGACCTTAACGAGAATCGAGTTTGCGACACCCTCGCGAATGCCCTTGCTCAGGTATTCCGTGTTCGTGACGAACAGGTCGTCGCCGACAAGCTGGACGGAATCGCCGACCTTGTCAGTCAACTCTTTCCAACCGGCCCAGTCATTTTCGGCCATGCCGTCTTCAATCGAGATAATGGGATACTTCTCAGCAAGATCGGCTAGAAACGCCGCGTTCTCGCTCGAGGTGCGTTCCGGCTTTTTCTCCGCAGCCATCACGTACTTTTTGTTTTTGTAGTACTCGGACGAGGCGCAATCGAGCGCAAGCATGATGTCCTTGCCAGCCTTGTAACCCGCGTTCTTGATGGCGACGAGAATGACCTCGAGCGCCTCGGCATTGGACGAGAGGTTCGGCGCGAAGCCGCCTTCGTCGCCCACGGCCGTATTCAGGCCTTTGCTTTTCAATACGGCCTTGAGCGCGTGGAACACTTCCGTGCCCATGCGCAGGGCCTCTTTGAAAGTCTTTGCGCCGGTGGGCATCACCATGAATTCCTGAATATCGACGTTGTTGTCCGCGTGCGCGCCGCCGTTGAGGATGTTCATCATCGGCACGGGCAACACGTGCGCGTTCGGGCCGCCAACGTACTTGTACAGCGGCAGGTCGACGGCTTGCGCGGCGGCCTTCGCCGTGGCGAGCGACACGCCGAGAATCGCGTTCGCGCCGAGCTTGCCCTTGGTCGCCGTGCCGTCGAGCGCGCAGAGCGTGCGGTCAATCTCGCGCTGGTTCAGCGCGTCCATACCGAGAAGCTCCTCGGCGATGGCGCCGTTCACGTTGTTCACGGCCTTCTCGACGCCCTTGCCAAGGTAGCGCTTGGGGTTCTTGTCGCGCAGTTCGACGGCCTCGTGCTCGCCGGTCGATGCGCCGGAGGGTACGGCGGCGCGGCCCACCACGCCGCTCGATAGAAACACATCTACTTCAACGGTCGGGTTGCCGCGAGAATCGAGAATCTCGCGGCCAACGATACCAGTAATGCGAGTCATGGGTCAGATCTCCTTCAATTCCAGATAGTTTACCGAACAATGGGATTTTGGTTCAAATAGTTTTTTATTGTCAAAGTTGTCGATTAAATGATAAATATACTAATTAGTCGTATTATGATTGCCGCTAAAGCCATGCTCTGCTATAATTATGTCGCGTACGTTGGGGGTAGCCCATGATTGAACCCCGTCCGGCGATCTCACCCACAACCTTCAGGCGGTGGCTTTCATTAGGCCTGCCGGGGACGGTTTTATGGGGAATTGGGGGAGTTGGTGCGCTCCGGCTTCTCAACGGTCTGGTCAGCGGTGCGGTGACCCCCGGGGTGGGATCCACCACAACGGGGTTGTCGATCATGTGGGGCGCTGTAGTCGTCTGCGCGGTTGCCGGAGTCGTTCTCGGTTCGAGTTCGCTGATTCTCCGCATAAAGCGCGAATTACTGGCGACAAACGTACTTGCCGGTTTTGGCTCGCTGTTCTTCAGCGTCCTCACTTCTTCGTAGCGTTCGCTACGATTTCCACGGGAAGAATAGATCCCGCAACCCGCGATTGAGGTAGTCGTCATTGGCGCCGGGTGTGCTGCCGTCGTTCGCGGCGTATTTTCTCGAAAGCAGTTCATAGGCCGCGGATTGTATGCACAGGATCGCCGAGCCAAAGCCCGCGAAGAAGAGTGGCAACAGGCACGCCGTAACGATGGCCAACATTAGGCATTGGATCGCCATGCCGACAGCGAGTAGCGGGTTTGCGAGCACGAGCAGCGCCGCAAGCTTCATCGTTGCGAACACACCGGTCTTCCGTTGGGCGAGCGCGGGGAGCGCGAAGAGCGCGGTCAATCCGAGCATCGCGAGACACCACAGTGCCAATGCGCTGATTCCATAGCCGAGAATTGGCGCCGTCGATTGCAGTTTCGAGGCATAGAACCACGTGCTCGTTCCCAGCGCAACCACCGCGACGGCGTAGCAAGACCCAAGCAACGCCGCGCGCAACCCGTAGCGGCGGATGCCGTCAAGAAAGTCGGCCAGAGATCCATCGCGCGTGTCGATGAAGACTTTGATGAGTTGCACGATGCCGACGCCGACAACGGGATTAAGCAGGAACAATGCGATATAGAAGGCGGGAGCGCCGATAACCAGGGCCAACTCGAAATCACCCGAGTAGATTGGCGGCAGGGCGATCGCAATGGGCGCCGCCACAGCAACGGCCCAGATTAGATTGACGAGCAGCAGCAGGCCGAGGTGGTCGTGGAAAATCCAGAACGCCATCTTCAGGCTGCGGCCCAACATGGCGCACGCGCAACCGGGCTAGATGAAGACTTGCACGCTGCTGCGTTTGCGCAAGTCTTCCATCCACTTCTTGAACTTTTCGGCGGCGGCGGCGCTGCGCAGTTGCGGTTCTATGTCCTTGCGCACGTCGTCGAGGGTGGCCTGGCCCGCTGCTTCCTTCTTCTCGACCTTCACGAGATGGAAACCTTGATCGGTTTCGATGACGCCGCTGACCTCGCCTTCGCCGAGGGCGAATGCCGCCTCGTCGAGCCGGCCCACGAGGTCGCCGCGCTGCACCCAACCGATGATGCCGCCGTCTTCCGCACCGGGGGCCTTCGAGTGCTCGATGGCCAGTTCGGCGAAGTCCGCGCCGTTGGCGATTTCGTCTTTGAGTTGTTCCATCTGCGCGCGGACCTTGTCGCGCTCGGCGAGATCGTTACCCGCCGGCAAAAAGATTTGCGAGCAACGCGCGCGCTCCGCGTGCTGGAAACTGTTCTTGTTGTCCTGATAGAACTGCGCGATTTCCGATTCGGTGATCGTGATTCCTTTTTCCAGTTCCGTGGTTTTTCGCGCGGCCATTGTACGCGCAATCATCTGCTTCTTGAGGCGCTCCTTGATGTCCGTGACGGTCTGCCCCGATTTTTCGATGTCCGCCATGAACTCGTCGTTTGACGGATACAGGCGCTTGAACTCCTCGAAGCGTTGATCGACGGTCGCATCGTCTATCACGACCCCCGCGAGTTGGCCCTCGCGCAGAAGAATGCGGTTTTCGATCGCCTGGTCGAGGGTATCGCGCATCTTCCGGGCGAGCAGTTGATCGAGGTCGGCCTGGCTGGTGGCCTGGGCGCGCAGGTCGCGAAGTTGCGGCCCGATTTCCGCCATCAGGTCGCTCATCAAGATCGCTTCCTTGTCGACCGTTGCGACAACCTGATCGACAATGTCCGCGCGGGCGGCGAGCCCGGCAAACGCGAGAAGCGAGGTTGCTGCCAATACGTTTATCGTGCGCATAGCGTAGGGTGTCCGTTGTTGGTACTGGAATTGGCTGGCGCAATCCCACCATGTCCGGGCGCCAGAGAGATAGAGCATAACAAAAGCGCGCGATTCCGGCAAACGAAGCGTGAGTTTACCAACGAATAACGGCGGAGCCCCACGTTAGACCGGCGCCGAACGCCGCCAGCAGTACGAGTGAACCTTCGCGGATGCGGCCCTGTGAACAGGCCTGGTCGAGCGCAATCGGGATCGACGCGGCGCTGGTATTGGCGACCTGGTCGAGGTTGAGGAATATCTTTTCCTCCGGAAGGCCGATGCGCTCGCAGGCCGCGGCGATGATGCGGCGATTGGCCTGGTGCGGCACGAAGATGTCGATATCGTCCACGCTGACGTGGGCGCGGCGCAGGGCCTGTTCGACGGCGTCGCCGAACGCGTGGATCGCGCGTTTATACAGTTCCCGGCCGTTCATGAGGATACCGCGATTCAGCGCGTTGATGTTTTCCGGCGTGATGACTTGCGCCGAGCCGCCCGCCGGCACCATGAGGATATCGTAGCCACCGCCGTCGGACGCGGTGTAGGTCGACAGCACGCCGGAGTCGCCTTCGCGCGCCTGCACGACAACCGCACCCGCGCCGTCGCCGAACAAGACCGCCGTGTCGCGTTTGGTCCAATCGAGCCGTGCGGTCATGATCTCGCTGCCGGCGACGAGGACCGTGCGATGCACGCCCGCGCGGATCAGCGCGTCCGCGTGCTGCAATGCGTAGATGAAGCCGGAGCACGCGGCGTTAATGTCGCACGCGCCGGCGCGTTTCGCGCCGAGCTTGTGCTGCATGAGGCACGCGGAGGACGGCATGAAATAGTCCGGCGTGAGGGTGGCGCAAAAGATAAAGTCGATCTCGTCCGCGGACACGCCCGCGGCCTCAAGCGCGCGCGCGCCGGCGTGCATGGCGAGGTCGCTTGCCGCCTCGTCGTCCGCGGCAATGTGGCGCTGCAAGATTCCCGTGCGCTGGCGAATCCACTCGTCCGTGGTGTCCATGAAATGCTCGAGGTCCGTGTTGGTGAGCACGCGCTCGGGCAGGTAATGTCCGGTGCCGACGATTCGTGCCTTCATGCGAAAGCACCGGGTTCTTTGGCATCTGGATACAATCGTTTCTCCATGAGCGCCTGACGAAACACCGCGCCCCGATATTCCTTCACCATCTCGCCGACCACGACGAAACCCATTCGCGCGAAGAATGGCCGGCCCGTGATGCTCGCTTCAAGATACAACTTTTCGATGCCGGTGCGCGCGGCCTCGTCCTCGATGCATTGCATCAGCCGCCGTCCCACGCCTTGTCCCTGGTGTTCGTGGTGTACATAGAACGTATCGACGTGACCATCGGCGTGATATTCGGAGAACCCAACGATCTTGGTCCCGATTTCCGCGATGAACACCCTGTGCGCGCGTTGAAAACGCTCGCGCCAAAACGAGTCCGGCCATACGTCCGGCGACCACGCTTTGATCTGCTCGGGCGTGTAGTCGCGCGCGTTGACGTGGATCACCGTGTCGTAATACAAGCGCGCGATGATGGGGACATCGTCGTCTCGGTATTTGCGGACTGCGATCATGACTGCACGGAATCGAATGTAAAGGCCGCGCAGTATATGCCGGCGGATGGTAACGGCGCTACGCGATAGGGTTCTGCCAGCGCAACCCGCGAAACCGCGCAAGGTCGCCGTCGGTGGAGCAGAGGGTTAATCCATGTTCGATCGCCAGCGCGGCAAGGTGCGCATCGGAGACAAGATTAGCGGTGACGGTCGTCTCTTGGATTAGCTTCGCGAACGTAGCCGTATGGTGCTCCGTAGGTTCCGGCGTCCACACAACATCGGACGCGAGCCAGCCGAGCACCTGCGCCCAAGCGTCAGCCATTCCAATTGCCCGCGTCATTACGCGGGGATTGGTCACGATCCGCAGATAGGCCATCACACTCGCCCACGGGATGCCCACTCGAACGGGGCCACTTAACTGGCGATCAATCCACTCTCGGGCGGGTTCGTGCTGCGGGAAGTAACTGTTCGATGCAAAGATGAGCAAGTTTGCATCGACGAGGATCACTTATAGTCTTCGCCTTCTGCAATGGCCAGCACTTCGCCGATATTGTCAAGATTGCCTACAAGCGAGGGCCCCATATCAAAGACCCTGGTGCGAAACGGTTTGTTCTCTTTCCTGGGCTGTGTCAGTTCGTATAGTCCGTCTCGCAGCGTTTCGTTCACGACAGTCTTGAAGGTCGAGTTGCGTGACTTCCGCAATTGCAGTAGCGCCGCGGCCACATCATCGTCCAAGGTCAGGGTGGTTCTCATACACCTAATCATAGAGTTTATGATGCATTGATGTCAACGGCAAGAGTTGAATGGTCGTTGCAAAATACAGAAATTTCAGATATAATTGAAATACAAAGGAGATGTTCGGATGGTCCTTACACCTGTGATGCAGAAATTTGTCCTGCACTGGGGCGAAATGGGCGCGGCCTGGGGCATTAGCCGCAGCATCGCGCAGATTCACGCACTTTTATACGTCTGCGGCAAGCCGTTGCCAGCGGATGAAATCGCGGAAACGCTTTCCATCGCCCGATCCAATGTCAGCATGAGCCTCAAGGAATTGAACGGGTGGGGCATCGTCAGAACGGTGCACATCCTCGGCGACCGCCGCGACCATTTCGAGACGATGAAAAGCGTCTGGGAAATGTTCATGGTTGTGCTAGACGAACGCAAGCGACGCGAGGTCGATCCCACGGTCGATATGCTGCGCGAATGCGTAGCCGCCGCGGAAAGCGAAGGCGGCACGCTCGAGCGCGAGCGCCTCAAGGAACTGCTCGAATTCTTCGACACAATGTCGCACTGGTACAACCAGGTTCGACGTGTGCCGCTGCCGCTGCTCGTTCGTTTGGCGCGGATGGGGGACCGTGTGGCCCAGTTCGCGGAGAAGGCGTCGTGATGACCGGCTCGGCACGATACGAGGGAAACCAGCACCCAATCCGGACCGGTTTTTTTGCGCTACTTGCTTTCAAGGATTTCTGAAATATTCGTTAGTTTCGTAAGGAGACCGGCTTATGCATCCTTCAAACTCGCCCAACCCGACTCCAAGTCGCCGCAGGCTCATTACTTTTCCACGTCTACTCGCTGTGGTCATGTTTGTCTTCGTTTCCGTGCTGTTCATCCGAGTAAACGCGGAATGGATAGGCGTATACGGGTTCGCCACGTTTGTGGGAATTCCGATCGCTTGCGGCCTACTCGCCGCCTATATCGTTGGAGAGTCGGGCACCTTAATGGAGAATGTAATCCTGTTCGTCATCTCCGCCGTGCTGGGCGTCATGTTACTTGCGACGGTGGGAGCGGCGCTCTTGGTCTCGCTCGCGGAAGGCATGTTATGCATCGCCATGGCCATACCGATTGCGCTCCCGTTTCTGGCGGCGGGACTCGCCGTGGGCTGGATCGTCAAGAAGACAGTGACGTGGACCGCGAACAAGTTTTTGACGCTCGCCACCATCCTGTCGATTGCGCCGCTGATGATGGGTGTCGAGCTTGCGATAGAGCCGATAGCACCGGTGTACGAAGTGAAGTCGTTCATCGATGTCGCGGCTCCGCCGGAGACGGTGTGGCAGAACGTGGTGACGTTTCCGCCGTTGGACGAGCCGACCGAGTTCATGTTTCGCGCGGGCATCGCGTATCCGATGCACGCGACGATCGACAGAGAAGGCGCCGGGGCGATTCGGCGGTGCATCTTCAATACGGGCGACTTCGTCGAACCGATTGAGATTTGGGAGCCGCCTTGCCTGCTGCGGTTCGCGGTGATCGAAAACGCGTCGCCCATGATCGAGCGCGGGCTCTTTGGTCCCATCGACACGCCGCACCTGCACGGGTACATGGAGTCGAAGCGCGGACAGTTCAGATTGGTCCCGTTGGCGGATGGCGGAACAAGGATTGAAGGCACCACGTGGTACAGCCACGGCTTGTATCCCGCGTGGTATTGGCGGCTGTGGTCTGACCACATCATCCACGGCATTCACATGCGCGTGTTGAACCACATCAAGGAAGTTTCGGAAGCGGCGACCCGTTAGGCGGCATCATCTCGACGTCAGCGAACGCCAGCGGAACGGCGGCCACCACACGCGGGTGGCCGGGCCGATGAGGAGGTCGTGGGCGATGAAGCCGAGGGCGCGGCTGTCGGGAGCGGCGTTTTCGCTGCTGCTGAGGAGGAGGTAGCGGCCCTGGGGAACGGTCGCGGTCTTCTTAAGTCTGATTGGGCCGCTCTTGTCCTGGTTGTCGAAGCGGACGCCGGTGGACTGGCCGTTGACGGCGATGACTCCGTTCTCGACCGTCATCGAATCGCCCGGCAACCCCGCGACCTTGCCGAGCAGCGCCTCGCCGGAGTAGTCGATTCCGTCGCCGCTGGGCACGAAATACGCCACGAGTTCGCCGCGATTGACGTGCCGGCCGGCGGTGATGCGTTTGTCGGAGAATGGCCTGCGCAATCCAAACGCCAGGCGGTTGATCAGGACGCGGTCGCCGCGCAGCAGCACGCCGGCCATGCCCGCGCCGCGCACGCGCAACGACACCGCGCAGAACGGGCGAATGACGAATTCGTAGGCGAGGAGAATGCCGGGAATCCCGAAGAGGAGAATGAGGCCCCACGTCGTATCGGTAAAGCCGCTTAGGTCTTTGCGGTGCTTGATCGGCCACCATACACAAAACGCGCGGCCAAACAGATAGTCTTCCGGAACCCAGCCCCAACACCGGCTGTCGGCGCTATTCTCGCTGTTGTCGCCGAGCACAAGGTAATGCCCTTGGGGTACGACGGAGTATTTCTCGTCCGGAAGACAGGCATACTTCGTTGTCTGCGGATTGGATGTGAAGTTCTCATAGGCTTGGCGCAGGTCGGTCACGTCCTTCTCGCTGCCACCTTGTTCGCGGACTTGACGCACGATCTCCTCAATCGGAAGAGTCAAATAATCGGGGACCCTGCTCGTGTACCTTACCGGAATCGCTTTCATTTCCTCGGGCAAATCGAGAGGCTGGCCGTTGATATGAATGCGCCCGCTGTCATTGTCGATGTGGACGTGTTCGCCGGGAAGGCCAATCACGCGTTTGATTAGAACTTTCGGCAAAAAGAAGTTCATTGCACGCTGAAATGTGGTGTCGTTCGGCGAATCGTCCGCGACCGCGCGGAACACGACGACGTCGAAGCGGCGCGGCTCGCCCCATTTCCACAAACGAGTCGTCGTGAACGGGACACGCGGGCCGAACGCCAGTTTGTTCACGAACACGCGATCGCCGACGAAGAACCGCGGATCGCCGTTCAACGTCGGGAACATGGACTGGGACGGTATGCGGAACGGCTGGATGAGCAGCCACCACACCGTCAATACGAAGAAAATGAGCTTGATCCAGCTCATGCCATTTTCGCGCGTCCACGGGCCGGTGATGACCTGGATGGCGGACGCGATGGGCCTCAACACGCCCGCGGCCGCCGATTCGTCCCCGGTGCGTTTGGCCGCCATTTACTTCTCTCCCTCGTCGCCGACGCGGAGCAGCGCCATGAACGCTTCCTGCGGCACTTCGACCGAGCCGACCTGTTTCATGCGCTTCTTGCCTTCCTTCTGCTTTTCGAGCAGTTTGCGCTTGCGCGTAATATCGCCACCATAGCATTTCGCGGTGACGTTTTTGCGCAGCGCGGAAACGGTCTCGCGCACGAGGATGCGGCTGCCGATCGCCGCCTGGATGGCGACTTCGTATTGTTGGCGCGGAATGAGCTTGCGCAGTTTTGACGCGAGCTGACGGCCCATCCACTCCGCGCGGTCACGGTGTACGATCGAGGAGAGGGCGTCCACCGCTTCGCCGTTGAGCAGGATGTCGAGTTTCACCAAGTCGCCCGGGCGGAACCCGATCAGTTGGTATTCGAGCGAGCCGTAGCCGCGCGTATAGGACTTCAGCTTGTCGTAGAAGTCGAGCACGATCTCCGACAGCGGCATCTGGTAAATCGCGAGGCAGCGCTTCGCGTCGAGGTAATCGACCTTCACGTGGATGCCGCGTTTCTTCTTGCACAGTTCGATCACCGCGCTGAGGTACTCCGTCGGCGTGATAATCTCGGCCTCGATGTAGGGCTCTTCGATCGTCTGAATGTCGTTGGGTATCGGCATCTTCGACGCGTTTTCGATGACGAGCACGGCGCCGTCGTTCTTCGTGACGCGGTACGCCACGTTGGGCACCGTAGTCACCAGCGTCAGGTTGAACTCGCGCTCGAGGCGCTCCTGGATGATTTCCATGTGCAACAGGCCAAGGAACCCAAGGCGGAACCCGAAGCCGAGCGCGTCGGACATGTCGGCCTGGTACTTGAACGAGGCATCGTTAAGCTGCAACTTTTCGAGCGCGCCGCGCAGTTCCTCGAAGTCGTTCGCGACGGCGGGATACATGCCGCAGAACACAACCGACTGCGGTTCCTTGTATCCGGGCAGCGGCTCTTTCGCGGGGTTCAGCGCGTCGGTGACGGTATCGCCGATTTTGGTGCTTTGCAGTGTCTTGATATTGCAGATGAGGTATCCGGTTTCGCCGGCTTCGAGGTTGTCGGACGGCGTGATTTCCGGCGTGAAGAAGCCGAGTTCGACCACTTCGTACTTGATGCCGCTAGACATCATCATCACTTTTGTGCCGGGCGTGATGCGGCCTTCCATCATTCGAATGTAGATTACAACGCCACGGTACGCGTCGTACTTCGCGTCGAAGATCAGCGCGCGCAATGGCGCCTTGCGGTCGCCCTTCGGCGCGGGGACCCGCTTGATGACCGCTTCGAGCGCCTCGATGGCGCCCGTGCCCTCTTTTCCGCTGGCGAGGATTGCCTCGCTCGCGTCCAGCCCGATCACGTCTTCAATCTGGCGCCGGCACGATTCGACGTCCGCGCTCGGCAGATCGATCTTGTTGATCACCGGAATGATTTCGAGGTTCTGGTCGATGGCCTTGTAAGCGTTCGCAAGCGTCTGCGCTTCGACGCCCTGGGCCGCGTCCACGAGCAGCAACGCGCCCTCGCACGCGGCCAGGCTGCGCGACACCTCGTACGAGAAGTCCACATGGCCCGGCGTGTCGATCAGGTTCAGCACGTACGGTTCGCCGCTCGTGGACGTGTAGTTGAGCCGGACCGCGACGGACTTGATCGTGATGCCGCGCTCGCGCTCGATGTCCATCGTATCGAGCGTTTGCTCTTTCATCTTCCGCTCTTCGACCGCTTTGGTGACTTCGAGGAAACGGTCGGCCAGCGTCGATTTGCCATGATCGACGTGCGCAATGATGCAGAAGTTGCGGATTTTTTCTATCGGTGCTGCCATACTAATCTGGGTCTTTTGCGGTGCACGCGATCACGCGCACCGCAAGTTCGTGCTACTCTGCAAATCTCCATTTTCACGACTGTTCGTGCTCGTCATTCGTAATCGATTATCGAGGATCGAGCTACGAGTACGATGACGACTCACGAGCACGAGCACGTTACCTTTCTAATGCGCGTCGACTGCGGGAGAAGCTCCGCTTCATGACGACTCGTAATCGAGAACTCGAATTCCCTTGCATCAGCCGCGATCATTTCTGAAACATCTGCCCGATCACGCGCAGGCTGCGAAATTCCGAATCGACGTGCCGAACAACGTACCGCGCAATCGCGTCGAACGCTTCCGGTCTATCGTCGTACACCGAACAGGCGCCGCCCGCCGCAATCTCGCGCAAAGCGTTTAACGCGCGCGCATCGACGGGCGCCTCGAACGCGGCGGCGCTGCTCAAGTCCGGCTCGAAGCCCGCGGCGGTCAGCAGCCGGAGCGTTTGCCACGCGGCGTGCGTCCGTGCCGCGCCGGACCACGACTCCATATTATGGAGACCGGCCACCAGCGTCGCATATAACTCGTGCGACGGCTCGTTTTCCTGCGCGACTTTGTACGCGAACTCGAGCGGAAACGCGGCGAACACGTTCTTGGCCAGGTCCGATTTCAGGCCCGGAAAACTGTGCTGAACGGCCGCTTCGGCCAGTTTCTGCACGCTGCGCCCGTCCTTCCAGTAATACACGATCTCGAGCCGGTTGAACGTATCGAGCGCGCCGGCCAGAGGGCTTTTCGCGCGTTTCACGCCCGCGGCCATGCACGCGAGCTTACCGCGCGCCGGTGTTAAAAACGTTACGATGCGGCTGGTCTCGCTGAAATCCACGCCGCGCACGACGATCGCCTCGCTGCGTTCCCGGGCCATGGCTTATCCTCGCGGCGCGCGCAACGCACGCCTGACCGCGTTGATTTTACGCGGGGAAACGAGTTCAAACCACGGCGGGTACACAGGCTGAAAGCATACCAATGGGCCCGCGGGCAACGCAAACGGACGCGGCCCGCCGTGGTATAGTGGCGCGGGTTTTCCAACGTGGAGTATCGCGATGAATCGGGGATGTCTCATAGCGCTGGTCGTGTTCGCGGTGTGCATGGTGCTCTTGGTCGTGCTTGTCGTGGTGGTACCGCTGTATGTCTTTGACATTATCGACAGCGCCCCGCGGGTGCCTGTCGCGACGTTTCTGACCGAAGACTCGGTCGCCGCCATGGTAATCGACCCCAACCACCAGGAACTCATCAATCTCATCGATCAACAGGGGCAGCGGTGGAGCTGGTTTTTGCCGCACGAGCTGGGCGCCGTCGTGGACCTCGATGCCGCACGGAAAAAGCGCACAGTTACGTTTGCGGGCAGTCCGAAACATCTGGGCCCAGCCTTCATGCTCATGTTCGGCAATAAAGACGCACTGCCGCTTCAGGAACTCGAGCGGGAGGGCGGCATGAGGGGAATCGACACATTGCTTACGCCGGCGTTCACACGCGAGAAGGGCGCGATTATTCTGCGCGGGGAAGGCGCCGTCGAACCGGAGACGGAATCGATTGCGGCGGAACATTGGCCGGAGGCGGCGCCGCGGGTGCCGCCGAAGCTGACCGGCGGCCACGTGCTCGAGGTAGTGATTCGCAACGACGGCGGTGAAGCAATCCTCGCGCTTGAACCCTTTATCCGGGTCGAACCCGGAACGGCGGCAGAGAGTTCGACCGCCGCGGCCAACGCCGATGCTCAACCGGCAGCCGAAGCTGCCCCGGAAGCCGCTTCCGAGGGCGAAACAACCCAGGGCGAAGGTGAAGCGGAATCGACGGAACAGGCCGGGAACAATGACGCGTCCGCGTTGGGGCTGCTCCTGTACGCATCGGAGATAACCGCGCACGGAGATTTCACCGAGGGAGGCGATTTCAAAATCACGATCGTTGCGCGCGTGAAGGATGAGGCAAGTATCGAAGCCGCGACGGCGATCGTCGATGGCCTGCGCGATATCGCGAAATCGGAGAGCGAGAAGGACGAGATCACGGTGACCGGCGCCACGACGGCCGCGGACGGGGTTGTCACCGGGGAAATCGTCTACAGCGGGTACGAAGAGCAGTTCACAAAGTGGCTTGACCAGAAGCAACAATCGCGCTATTAGCAGCCGCTCGATGCCACACCCCGAGACCGACACCACGCCACAAATCCACGCCTCCGGTTTGATTGCCAAGCTGGGCCTGTTCACCGCGTGCATGATCATCATGGGAAACATGATCGGCTCGGGCGTATTCAAGAAGGCCGCGCCGATGGCCTCCGAAGTGCAATCGCCGGGACTGCTGATTGCGTGTTGGATCATCGCGGGCATCGTGACGTTGTTCGGTGCGTTGAGCAACGCGGAAGTCGCGGGAATCATCGCGGAGCCGGGTGGGTTCTATCAGTTCTTCAAAAAGATGTACGGGCGCGGCTTCGCGTTTTTGTACGGGTGGTCGTCGTTCACGATTATTCAGACCGCTTCGATCGCGTCGATTGCATATGTGTTCGGCGAATCCGCGAATTCGCTGTTCGCGTTTCCGCGCCTGCCGGAAACGTACGAGCAGTGGTCCGTGTTCGGACTGTTCCAACCGCTCGATAACATGGGCGTGAAGGCGTTCACCATTGTCACGATCGTCGCACTGACCGCGGCGAACTACATGGGAGTTGTGTTCGGCGGCATCATCGCCAATATTTCGACGTGCCTGAAACTTGCAGGGATCGCCTTGGTCGTTCTCCTCGGGTTCACGATGGGCAACGGAGGCGCGGCCAACCTCTCGCCGCTCGGGCCGAGCGACGCGGCGCAGTACAAGACCTCGCTCGGCCTGTTCGGCGCGATGTTCGCCGCGTTTCTCGGCGCGTTCTGGGCGTACGACGGATGGAACAACATCACGTCGCTGGGCGCAGAGGTGCGCGACGCGAAGCGCAACATCCCGCTCGCGTTGACGATTGCCACCGCGAGCGTGATGCTTGTGTATTGCCTGGTGAACGCCGCATATATCTGGGCTATTCCGGTCGACACGATGGCTGCGCTCGCGCAACAGCAAAACAGCATTGTCGCCGTCGAGGCTATGCGTTCGTTCATGGGCGATCGTGGGGCGACGTTTATCGCCGTGCTGATCCTGTTGTCGACCTTCGGCGCAACGAATTGCCAGCTCATGCCGCACTCGCGCGTGTACTTCGCGATGGCGCGCGACGGCCTGTTCTTTCGCACCGCTTCGAAGTGCCATCCGGCCCATCGCACACCGTCCAACTCGCTCATCATCCAAGGCGTGTGGGCGTCGCTGCTCGTGATCAGCGGCACCTTCGATCAACTCACCGACATGGTGATCTTCGCATCGTTCATCTTTTACGGCGCGACTGCGCTCGGCGTGTTCGTGCTGCGCCGCACGATGGCCGATGCCCCGCGGCCGTACAAAGTTCCGTTGTATCCGTTCGTGCCCGCGTTTTTCGTATTGTTCTGCGTCGCGCTCGTTGTCGTGACGATCATCCAAGCGCCGAGAAACGCGGGCATTGGCCTGGTGTTAATGCTATCGGCCGCGCCGTTTTATTGGATGTGGAAGAACCGCGCGGATTGACGGACTGAACACGTCGTGTTAGCCTGAAGCTGGAGGCTTTGTGGCGCAAATGAATTATCCTATCGAACGTCCGCCCGATAACTTGGGCGGGATTCCCGTATTCGCGGGAACGCGGGCGCCAGTCAAGAACCTCATTGACTACTTGGAGGGCGGAGACGGCCTAGATGAGTTCCTGGACGATTTCCCAACAGTGAGTGCGGAGCAGGCGCGAATGATAATGGAGTATGCACGATGACAACACTTTCGACAGACAAATTGCCACAGGATGTGCAAGAGGCCATTTCACTCGTGACTGAGGAACATGAACGGGTCATGATCACCGAAGGCGGGCATGAGATCGCGGCGATCGTCTCGGTCGAGGACCTTGAGTTAATCAGAAAGCTCGAAGACGAAGCCGATATCCGTGCAGTTCAAGAGGCTAGAGCAGAGGGTCTAGATCCTGTGCCTTACGAGGAATTCCGCAAAGAACTTGGACTGTAGTGTTGACGTATACAGTCCAAACCTCCAAAAGCGCGAGGCGTGACATGCGCAAATTGCCTCGTGATGTCGCGGCTAGACTCGATCCACATATACTGGCGCTTGCCAAGAACCCTCGTCCAGCAGGCAGCCAAAAGTTAACGGATATCGATGCGTACCGCATCCGGGTTGGGGACTATCGAATTATCTACGAAATCCATGACAACATTCTGACGGTACTTGTTGTTCAGGTAGGACATCGCCGGGAAGCTTACCGGCGTATATAAGTCTTCCCAATAACAGAGGGTTCGCTATGTTGTATCCGGCTCAGGAAGCTACACGCCGCACGTTTCTAAAAGTTGCCTCCTTGGGCGCAGCAACAACGATTGCCCCCTCCTCCGCGTTCGGCGCGAACGAGCGCATCAACTTCGGCGTCATCGGCTGCGGCGGCATGGGCACAGGGCACGTGGGCAGCCTGGTGAAGAAAAGCGAGCCGGACAACATCAAGGTTGCCGCCGTGTGCGACGTGTATACGCGGCGCATCAATCGCGCGAAGGACATCTGCCAGGGCGAGGGCTACAGCGATTACCGGAAGCTGCTCGAGCGAAACGACGTCGATGCCGTGCTCATCGCCACGCCCGATCATTGGCACGCAAAGATTGCGATGGACGCCATCGCCGCGGGCAAGCACGTGTACTGCGAAAAACCGATGACGCACACCGTCGAACAGGCCATCGAACTGCGCAACGTCGTGCGGAATTCCGATCGCGTGTTTCAGGTCGGCCCGCAGGGAACCGGCAACGACTCGTTCTGGAAGGGCGGCGACGCGATCCGCGCGGGGCGCATCGGCAAGGTGACGTGGGCGCACGGCAGCTACAATCGCAACGCGCGCATCTGCCTGTTCAATGAACACCAGAAGATTGACCCGACGGCGGGCCCCGACAAGTCCGGCGACGATTACATTGATTGGGACATGTGGCTCGGCTGGAAGTGGGGTCTCGCGCCGCGCATCCCGTGGACGCCCGAGCATTTCTTCCGCTTCCGCAAGTATTGGCCGTACAACGGCGGCGTCGCCACCGACCTGCTGTATCACAAACTCGCGCCGTTCCTGCTCGCCATCGCCGGTCCCAACGGCGAATACCCGAAACGCGTGAGCGCTACGGGCGGCCTGTATATCGAGAAAGACGGGCGCGACATTCCCGACACCTTCCTGATGACGGCCGACTATCCGAGCGAATGGTCCATGTTCCTCGTCAGTACGCTCACAAACGACGCAGGCATTTCCGATCGTGTCTACGGCAAGTTCGGCACAATGGAACTCGGCGGCGAACCGTTCCTCCAGGGCAACGGCGATTTCAAAGAAGAGTTCCGCGCGGCGAACGAAGGCAAGGACGAAGCGCGCATTCCCCTCGAAGAGCGCCGCGACATGGAAGGCAATTTCATCGACGCCATCCGCGGCCTCGGCCCGACCTTCTGCAACGCCGAACTCGGCGCGGCGACCATGGTCGCCATCAAAATGGCCGTGGAATCCTACCGACAAAGCAAGACCATGCTCTGGAACGCCGAGGAGGAGCGGGTTTACAGCGCGTAGACCCGCCCGGTCACGAACTGCACAGTTGGACTACGCTGTCATACATTATCCTCGCCGACTTCATCGGCGGCATATTCCACAGTTCCTGATCGAACATTTCTATCGAAAAATATCCTCTGTATCCGTGTTGCTCGATGCGTCCAAATAGCTCGCGCAATGGCAGGCACCCCTTTCCCGGTAATGCGCGATCGGCGTTGCAGTCAGACAACTCACCGGGCTTGTTGCGCATGTCGTTTACGTGTACGTATCTGATGAACGGAACACTTGCGCCGTCGATGTGCTCCATCTTCGTCGGTGTGCAGTGGTAGTGGGCGGGGTCGAAGAGCACGCCCACGTTTTTGCGGCGCGACAAGCGCGCGATTTCACAGGCGGTGCGTAGCGATTTCACGTACGGCGACCAGTTGAATTCGATGCACAGCGTAACGCCCGTCCGCTCGATAGACCGCGCGACATCGTTGAACGCCTGTGCCATTGCCTTGATGGGATCGCCCGCTTTACGTTGTGCCGGGTTCGGGCCGTCGGTGCCGACGACGAGAATCGAGCCGCCCAGTTCCTTCAACAGTTCCGCGTTCTGCCGCACCGTCGCGTGGTTCTTGCGCCGCACGTCATCGGGTGCAAAGCATTTGACGATGGTCTCGAATCCTCCGATGCACTTCAGTCCGCGCGCGTCGAGCATCGCGCGGACGTCTTTGGGCGAATGGCCCTTCTTGATGTAATCCCATACGTGCTTGAGATAGAACTCGACGTTCTTGAATCCCGCCGCCGCGTAGGCATCGAGGTTTGCTTCAAGTCCATGCGGCAGGTTTGACACGCTGTTAATCGCCAACTGCTCAATTTTCATTGTCCCCCCAACTTCTGAATGTAGTCTTCCGCGATGCGGAGGTCTTCGATAGCCTCCGTGGCCTCGCACAGCCGCGTTTGCGCTCCACGAATGTACTGCACGAAGAATTCCGCCTGTTGTCGCATAGCATGGACCCACGGCAACTGCGGCGTGATCGACACAGGCGTGCTGCCGCCGGGATCGCGAAAGACCGTCACTGCGCCGGGCCGGTTGCGCGCGAGCGGCGCGGGCAACCGCAGCGTAATCGTGCCGCGCTCGAAAGCAACCAACGCCTCTTCATGCCAATCCACGGTGGTTCGGTACGGGGTCATCTCCAGAGTAACTGTCACGCCGGACGCGCTGTGTCCGACCATGAGAATTCCGGCTGGGTCGGCGTAATCAACGCTGAAGGTTTCGCCGAGCAGATGCCGAATGAGATTGATCTGGTGGATGTAGTAGTTGATGAACAGGTCGAACCGTTCCTGCGTCGCTTCATCCATATGCGCGGGCGGCGGATCGACGGGCATATCTGCGGCGGTTTGGCCGCTGGCAAGCATGTGGCTAAACCCGCCCGCAATCCAATCGCCCTCCGGCATCAACACGCGAACGTATCGAAGCGGCCCGAGTTCCCCACTCGCTTTCAACGACGAAATCTGGTCTATCGCATACAGTGTTGCGGGATCGCTGCGCTTGTGATATCCGACAACGTGCTTGGCACGGGAACGGCGCAATGATTCGAGCAGCTTTTCGCCGACGGCAACGGACCTGGCGAGAGGCTTCTCGGTAAAGACGGGGACGCCATAGTCGTACAATTCCGGCACCACCTGGCCGTGACATTCGAACGGCAAGGTTACAACGATACCATCGAGCGCCGCCGCCGCGAGCATCTCGCGTCCCGTTCGAAACACGTGAGGTACGCCGTATCGTGTTGCGACCTTCTGGGCCAAATCGCCCCGAATATCCGCAATTGCCGCGATCTCGCACCCCGGAATTGTCGCGTAGTTGTCGAGGTGGGCGCACTGTCCCATCGCGCCGACGCCCACAAATCCCAGTCGAATCGGTTTCATCGTTGGTATCGCGTCCCGCGCGTCATTCAATCACGTGAATCGCCGGAAGTTCGCGGTGGCGCTCGTCGTGATCGAGGCCGTAGCCGACGACGAAATGATCGTCTATCGCGAAACCGACATAGTCGGCCTGGATCGGCGTCGTGCGGTGCGACGGCTTATCGAGCAGCACGCAAAGGGCGACGCTTGCTGCGCCGCCTCGGCGGGCGACATCGAGTACGGCGGCCGTCGTGCGGCCGGTATCGAGGATGTCCTCGACAACGAGCACGTGCTTGCCGTCGAGCGGTTGTTCCGGCAGCACTTTCAATTCGACGTATCCCGTCGAATGGTCGCCGTTGTAACTCTTCGCGCGGATGTATTCGAGCGAAAGCGGCACGTGAATCGCTCGTAACAGGTCGGCGGCGAACAGCAAGCCGCCTTTGAGCACAACGATCACCATTAATTCCTTGCCCGCGTAATCGGCGGTGATGCGATTGCCCAATTCGCGCACGCGCGCTTGGATCGCGTCCGCGGAAATCAATGGCTCGTTACTCAATCGCATCTTCGACCTCGATTAGCAGAAAGCGCGACGTCGCGTCGGTAACCGCGACATTCGCGTCGATGGTATGCCCCACGACCCACGCGATCCGCTCCCCGGCGCAGACCAGCGGGACGGCGTCCCGCAACGGTTGGTCTACTTTGCAGTCCACGAAGTAATCCTGCAACTTTTTCGGGTGTTCCATGCCGAAAGGGACAAACCGGTCGCCGTCGCGGCGCGCGCGTACGGTCACGCGTTCGCCAACCCGTTCGGCGTCGAACACTTGGCGCGCCGCGTTGCAGAGTTCCTTCACGGGGACCGCGGGTGGCAATTCGAGCAGGCGGCAATGGAATACCTTTCCCAACGCAAGCGTCGATCCGGGTACTTCGAGCTCCGTCTCGCTGCCATCCGGACCCGGTTGCCGTCGAAGAATATAGGTCGTGCCGCGTTCGTTCCGCAGCAGGATGCCGCCGCCAAAATCGAAGCAGCGATGTTGGGGTCCTTCGAGAATGAACCGGCGCGCGCGCTCGATGCGATCGAATTCGACCTCGATCCCGTTGCGTTCCGCGCAATCCGCGAGCAGTTCGCGCTGGCACGCGACGGGTCCGCGCGCGAACTCGACGAGATCGATCGCGTCATTGTGAAAGCATGCGAGCGTCAGTTCGCCCGTCCGTTGGCGAATGACCTCGCTCGCGTCATGCTGCATTTCCGCGAGCCGGCACAGCGCGTCGCGCAGTCGAGGGTTGTAAGCTTCGGCGAGCCGCGGCAGCAGTTCGTTGCGCACGCGGTTCCGCGTGTAGTCCGTGCCGTTATTTGTTTCATCGATGCGAAACGCGATGTGCCGTTCCGTAAGATACCCGGTAATTTCATCGCGCGAACAGTCAATGAGCGGACGCACGACCCGGCGGCCGTCGCCATTGTCGCGCACGGGCGGAATCGCACCGAGCCCGCCGGGCCACGTGCCGCGCAACAATCGCATCATTACAGTCTCGGCGCGATCGTCGGCGTGATGCCCCGTGGCGGTCGCCGTGCAGCCAATCGCGTCCGCGACGCGCCGGAAAAACGAGTACCGCGCCGCCCGCGCGTACGCCTCAAACGAGGCTCCGGCGTCCTTCGCCTCCTTTTCGATGTGGCGGCTTTCGAGATGAAATGGGACCCCGAACGAGATGGCAACGTCCCGGGCGAATTCCGCGTCCTCCGCGCTGCGCCGCCCCCGGGTTTGGTGGTCGAAATGGGCGACGTGGACGCGGTAGCCTAGTTCCACAAGGACGTGCAGCAGACACATGGAATCCGGCCCGCCCGACACGGCTGCGAGCACAGTCTCGCCGGGCGCAAGCATGTGGTGTTTCGCGATGGTCGCCCGGACCCGATCGAGCACCTGCTGTGCGGCGTCGCCCACGGCGCGGCCTCCAGGAAGGAAGATGGAAATGGTGCCGGTGCACGGACTCGAACCGCGGACACGTGGATTATGATTCCACTGCTCTAACCAACTGAGCTACACCGGCACAGCGATAAATCTTAACAAATGGCGGAGGGGGGAGTCTACTTCGGAGTCGGGCGACGCGATTGGCGCGCCGGCTTGGGGCGGAAAATTTTGGATTTTGGATTTTGAATTCTGGATCATTGCCGCTCCACCCGGGAGCTTCCTCGTGATTGCAGGATTGCAGACAGCCGATTTCGTGGTACTCATGGTCTACCTCATAGGCACGACGGCTCTCGGCATTTGGGCGGGGCGCGGCGCGAAGAGCATCGCCGAATTCTTCATGCCGCGCCGGTTCGGCATTACGATGATGATCATGAGCGCGTTCGGCGCGGGCACTGCGTCGGACCAGGCGGTGACAGTCGCGTCCGGCACATTTCGCAACGGCATTTCCGGCATCTGGTACCAGTGGTCGTGGCTCGTGGCGACGCCGTTCTACTGGCTCATTGCGCCAATCTTCCGCAGGCTCCGGGCGGTGACCACCGCCGACGTCTACGAACTCCGGTTCGATCGAAGTGTCGCCATACTGTTTTCGATCGTCGGCATCGTGAACATGACCATTAAGATCGGGCTCATGCTAAAGGGCACCGGCGCATTGGTCGAATCCGGCACGGGCACCCAAGTGAACGAAGACCTCGCAATCGCCGTCACCGCCGGACTGTTCGTGCTGTACGGCGTTGCGGGCGGGCTTGCGGCGGCGATCGTCACGGATTTTGTCCAGGGTATCTTGACCGTTGTCTTCTCCGTGATTCTTCTGCCTTTCGTGTTGACGGCAGTCGGTGGCATTGATGGCATTAAAGAAACCATCACCGATCCCAAGATGCTCTCGCTTGTGGCGCCCGGAGAGATTAGTCTGTTCTTCATTATCATGTTCGGCACGCAAGCGCTGGTCGGCATTGTCGCGCAACCGTACATCATGGGCGTCTGCGCGGCGGGAAAGACCGAATTCGAAGGCCGCGTCGGGTTCATGTGCGGCAATTTTATCAAGCGATTCTGCACGATCGCGTGGTCGCTCACGGCAATCGCCGCCGTTGCGTGGTACATTCAGCAGGGCCGCGACCTCAGCACGATCAAGCCCGACAATGTTTATGGCGACATGGCGCAGGCCTTTCTGCCCAACGCGATGCCGGGCCTCCTGGGACTGTTTATGGCATCGATGCTTGCGGGCGTCATGAGTTCCTGCGACTGCTTTATGATTTCCGCCGCGGGCCTGTTTACGCAGAACGTGTACAAGCACATGGTCACTGGGCGGCCCGAATCGCACTACCTGTGGGTCGGCCGTCTCGTCTCGGTCCTCGTGGTTGCGGGCGGGATTGGGTTCGCGCTGTGGGTGCCAACCGTAATCGAGGCGCTCGAGATATGGTTTAAGGTTGCCCCGATGATCGGCATCGCATTTTGGCTGGCGCTGTTCTGGCGGCCGATGAACGTTGCCGGCGCATGGGCCAGCGCGATGGTCGTGCTGGGGATGTGGGCGCTCACGGAATGGCCGCCGTTTATCGAGTGGGTTGCGTCGCTTCCAAATGCCGATGCGTGGCGGCTCGTTTGGGTCAAAAAAGGCGTGAAAGAAATCTACGAGCCTTGGGCGATTGTGTCGTACATGGGGGCGGCGGCGATTACCGGCATCGTTGTGAGTCTGTTCACAAAGCCCGTGGCCCGCGAGAAATTGGATTTGTTCTACGCGCTTACGCGCACACCCATCTATCCCGGCGAAAAAGTGCTCGCGCCGTGCACACTGCCGATCGGCGTCACCCCGCCGGATCGCCCCATGCTCGTTACGGCGTTCGGACTTGAAGTCCCGATGCCGTCGCGCATATCCGTCATCGGTTTTACGGCCGGTTGGGCTCTTACGACTGCGCTCGTTGCCGGTTTCGTGTTGCTTTTCAGATAGTAAGGAAGCGATACCTGCCTGACAGCGAAATCACAGTTGCAGTCTATGCGACCGCGTAATCCGGCGCATCGCGAAGTGTAATCAGGTTGTCGCTCCGTAGCGAAGCGATCGCGAATGCGCGCCCATCACGATCGGAAAACTCGACCTCAACCATGCCGTCTGGGTATATCATCACAACGGTCCCGATTTGGCCACGGCGAAGTATCAGCGGGCGCCCGCTCTCAAAATGCTTCGTTGGAATATCCTCGAGCAACGCGACCGTATCGTGATTATGCATGCCAACATCCATGCCTAAAGTATATAACAAGTTACCAGCCGTGGAAAATCCTCGCGGTAGAGCACAATCCACGCCGTAAGTACGCTTGCGCTGCCACGGTCGGTCTTTAACAAAAACCGCAACACATATACGTCGCCATGGCCGTTGTCCCCTCGATGTTCGACGTCTTCATTGGTCCTGGCGGCGGTCAGGATGGCATCCTGAAGTACCTGACGATTGTCGAGAGTAATTTCAAGAACTGATTCAAAGACCCGCGCTTTGTGCTTGCCATCCCTGTGCATTGGGTTCAACACATAGGATTCGAGCTTGTCGCCAATCTCCGCACGCTCGAAATTCGGAAGCCTCATTGGTCGCCTGCTCCGCCCGCCGGAACACACGCGCTCGATGGCAAGCGCGCTATGGTAGACTGAATTGTGGAACAGTTCGGAATTCCGGAGCAAGCACAATGAATTGGAAAGACGACCCCTGGAAAGGCGTATTCGCCGCGACGTTGTGCGCGTTCAACGCCGATGAATCGATCGACGAAGAGGGCTTGCGCGACTACTTCGCGGAAATAGCCTCAGTAGACGGTATCAAGGGCCTGACGTGCAACGGACACACCGGCGAAATCATGTCGCTGCGGCCGGAAGAGCGCGCGCGGGTGACGCGCATCGCGGCAGAGACCGTGCGCGACGCGTTTCCCGACGTGAAAGTAATCAGCGGCGTATCCGCGGAGGGTAGCCTCGAGGCGATCGATCACGCGCTTGCCGCGAAGGAAGCCGGCGCCGACGCAATCCTCCTCATGCCGCCGCACCACTGGCTGCGCTTCGGGCGAACATCCACCACCGCTATCGGCTTCATGCAGGACGTCGCCGAGGGCGCGAACGTCCCCATCGTGATTCACCAATATCCCGCGTGGACAAAAGCGGGTTATTCGCTCGCCGAAATGCTCGAAATGGTGAAACTGCCGCAGATCGTTACCATCAAGATGGGCACGCGCGACATGGCCCGTTGGCTATACGACTACGAAAAACTGAAAGCCGCCGCGCCGCACGTGTCCATCGTCACATGCCACGACGAATTCCTGTTGCCGACCCTGCTCGAGGGCGCGGATGGCGCGCTCATCGGCTTTGCGGGATTTGCGCCGGAGTTGATGGTCGAGGTCGTGCACGCTGCGCTCGAAGGCGATCTGGCCCGCGCGAAGATCGCGCAGCAAACCGTCGCGCCGCTCGCGCGCATCATTTACAATTTCGGCGAACCGGGCTGCGGCGCGCACCAGCGCATGAAGGTTGCGCGCTGGCTCATGGGCCGGTTCCCGAGCCCGCACTTTCGCCGCCCGGTGCGGCCGCTCGCGCCCGAACAGATCGATCAAATCCGCAAGGACCTTGAAGCGATCGGGTTCGAGTGTCCTCGCGCGGCGGCGTTGGGCGCGCGCAATTAGTCGCGAATGGATACGGCGGCAATAGACGTCTTCTGCCATGTATTGCCACCGGCGTATTGCGAGGCGGTGCGTGGCGCGTGCGCCAAAGTCCCATTTATGTTAGATCGCGCGGCGAGCATTCCGACGATGGTCGATCTCGAAGCGCGCTTCAAGTTGATGGATCGATTTCCCGGCTATCGTCAGATTATCAGTCTTGGCTCGCCGCCCGTCGAGTCGCTGGGCCACGCCGCGCGCGTGGCCCGTCTCGCCAAGATCGCGAACGACACCATGGCGGAATGGGTCGCAAAGCATCCCGATCGGTTCGCGGGCTTTGTCGCCTCGCTGCCGTGGTGCGACGCCGGCGAATCGGCGCAAGAAGCGGAACGCGCGTGCGCGCAACTTGGCGCGTTGGGCGCGCAGATTTTTTCGAGCATCAACTCGCACCCGATCGATTCGCCGGAGACCATCGCACTCGTCGAGCGTATCCATCACATGAAGCGCGCGATCTGGCTGCACCCCGTGCGTCCGATGGCCCGTCCCGACTATCCGGTCGAAAGTGTGTCGATGTTCGACAGTTGGTGGGCCTTCGGTTGGCCGTATGAAACAAGTCTTGCCATGGCGCGGCTCGTTTTTGCGGGCGTGTTTGACAGGCACCCGGACCTCGTCGTCGTCACGCATCACGCCGGCGGAATCGTTCCCATGCTCGAGGGCCGCCTTGCCGCGGGCCTAGACCAACTCGGCTCGCGGACACCTCCCGGACTCGAAGCCGCAACGGCGACGAAACTCCGCGAGCGGCCCGTCGACGCATTTCGCCGATTTCACGCGGACACCGCGTCGTTCGGTTCGAAGTTGACGATTGCTTGCGGCATCGAATTCTTCGGCCCGTCGCGGATGATGTTCGCGAGCGACCTTCCGTTCGGGCCAGAGCAGGGCGGCGCCATTCTGCGGGAAACGCTTGCAGCGGTGAATGACTTGGACATATCGAGCGACACGCGCCGCGCCATTCTTCGCGAAAACGCGGAGCGGGTGTTCCGTCTGAAGAGCGCCCTCGCATGAAAGGCGCGCGCTTCGCCTCCGAGTCGACATGGTGCGCCGACGACCGCACCGGGGCGCGCGTGCGCCAGATTACGTCGCATCCCTCCATTCATCATCATCCGTTCTACTACATTCCCGCGTACGACGATGCGATGGACCGGCTTTATTTCGTGTCCCACCGCGTGGGCGCACCGCAGGTGTTCTTCGAGGACCGCGCCACCGGCGCGCTCGTGCAAATGACCGACCGCGACGACGTAAACGAATGGTCGATTCATCCCTCCGGCGACGGTCGTTACGTCTACTTCACCGCCGGCGCGAGCGCGTGGCGCATCGATTGCGAATCGCTGAAGGAGGAGTGCCTTGCCGACTTTGGCAACGTGCCCATGCGCGAACAGGGCATGGTCGGCGCGGCAATGGGCACGACTACGTTAAGCCGCGACGGCCGCTGGTGGGCGGTGCCAGTGAAGATCGGGAACGTTTCGCAATTCCATATCATTGACACCAGTTCGGGCAAAGACGACGTCATTCTCGAACGCGACACAATCGGTCATCCCGAATTCCATCCGGACAATCCCAACATTATCCGCTATGCAGGCCCCTACAACCGGCGAATCTGGGTGATAAACCGCGACGGCACGAACAATCGCCTGGTCTACAAACGCGATGAAGCAAAAAAAGAATGGATCGTCCATGAGACATGGCGGCCGGGCACGATGGAAATCCTCACGACAAACTGGCCGCACGGCGTGATGGGTATCGACATCGAATCCGGCGTGACTCGATGGGCAACGCGCTTCAATGCGTGGCACCCGATGCTCAATCGCGACGGCACGTTGATGGTCGCCGACACCAAGAATCCGGATATCGGCCTGCAACTGTTCGATCCGAACGACGGTATCGGCAGGCCCCGTACGTTGTGTTTTCCACATTCGTCAAACGCGGGTGACCATTGGAATACCGACCATTGCCCGTACGACGATGGTCCCGTAAAGGTATACGCGCCGCAGCACACGCACCCGCACCCGAATTTTTCGCCGGACTCGAAGCGCGTTGTCTTCACATCCGACCGGACGGGACATAGTCAGGTGTACGAAGTTGAAGTGCATGCGTTGTAATAGACAGTCTGGACGTGGGTTCTTGGTTTTCAAATTTCAAATCTCAGATTTGAGATTCTATGTAGCGCGTCGGGAATACGAGACGATCGGAAGAATTTCTCTTGCCGCCTGATGCGCGTCAAACCGGGGGTAACGGTGTTGAAAACAGCATTCGTCATTTCGGCTGCGCTGAGTGTTCTGGCGGCAGCCGCGTATGCGGACTCCGCACTGCGCGTATGGCCCGTCGATCCGCTCGAAAAAGTGTTTCGCGACGCCAAACCGGGACGCGCACGAAATGCCTCGATGGACGCGGCGCGCGGTGAATACGCGTCGTTTCAGATCGTCGTGCGATCGGACGTGCCGCTACAAGACCTCCGCGCGTCGGTTACGCCGTTCGCGTTCGGCGATCACTCGTTCTCTGCAAAACTCCCGCGTTTTGTCGGATATGTACCAGTCGATCGGCCCACCCAAAAACCCGCAAGCGACCAATTGCGTCCTGTTCCCGCGGACTATCCCGATCCCCTGCTTGAGGTGGGCAGGATTGATGTCGCGGCGGGGCAGGCCCAGCCGGTTTGGATCACCGTCAAAGTTCCGGAGGACACAGCGCCGGGCACTTACCGGGCGACCGCCGGACTCATCGCCGAGATGAACGGCAAGCCGGTGAAGGCCACGCAATCGCTGTCGCTGCGTGTGTACGGCGCGACTATCGCCAATACGCGGCTATGGGTCACCGAGTGGTTCGGAATGAACACAAAACATATGAAAATCCAGCCGGAGAAGAATTCCGACGCCTACTACGAACTCCTGCGCAAGTTCGCGCGCAACATGGCCGAGCACCGGCACAACGTGGCGATCATCTCGCCAATGGGCCATGCGGAATTCGCCGCCGATGCGAACGGCGAATTGACCGTCGATTTCAGCGAGTTCGACAAATGGGTACATGTCTTCACTGAAGAGGGCGTCATCGGTTTGATCGAAGGCGGTCACATCGGCTGGAGGTCTGGCGGATGGACGTCGCCGTTTCACGTCGAAATCTATCGAGCCAAAGATGGGAAAGCCGTTTCGTCCATGGCCGATCCCGCGAGCGCGGAAGCGGACGCCTTCTACAAATGGTATTTCCCAAAGTTGATCGAGCACCTGCGCGAGAAGGGCTGGCTCGATCGCTACGTGCAACATCTCGGCGACGAACCGATCCCCACAAACATCGAATCGTACAAGGCGATGGCCGCGCTGGTGCGCAAGCATGCGCCGGGCCTGCGCATCGTCGAGGCGTGCCACGCGAAGGACCTTGTGGGCTCGATGGATATTTGGGTCCCGCAACTGAACTATCTGCAAACCGATCTCGCGCACTATCAGGAGCGCCAAAAAGCGGGGGAGGAGGTGTGGTTTTACACCTGTGTGTATCCCCAGGGCGAATACGCGAACCGGTTCATCGAATTGCCGTTGGTGAAAACGCGCCTCCTCCACTGGATCAACTTCAAATACGGAATCACCGGATATCTGCACTGGGGCTACAACCAATGGACGAACGACAGCCCGTTCACCCACACGACAAGGCCGCACGGCGGCCCGCCCTATCTTCCCGCGGGCGATCCGTGGATTGTGTATCCCGGCGACGATGGCCCGCTCGATTCGATTCGGTTCGAGGCCATGCGCGACGGAATCGACGATCACGAATTGTTATGTCAACTCGCGGAACATGACGCGGACGCGGCACAACAGATCGCGGAAAAACATATCGTCGATCTTGAAACATGCAAGACCGATCTGCGCGCATTTCGCAAGTCCCGCAGCGAATTGTTGCGCAGGCTCAGTCAAATAGCACAGCCGAAATAGCGCAATCGCTTTCGTAACGAATCTCCATTCGCCCGGTAACATCCCCGGGGCCGATACAGCGGCGGCGTTCCCACGCCGCTACAGGATGGGGAAGATGGAAAAGTTGCGAATACTTGCGGTCCTGCTCGTGTGCCTCGTTGCGTCTCCGTTTGCGCTTGCGAAAATCGAATACATGGACGACGCCATCGCGAAATATCCAAACATAAGTGACACGGTCCTGGACAGTTGCTCCTTGTGCCATACGATCGTGCCCGAACTAAATCTGTACGGCGACGCGTTCAAGGATGCCAACCGCAGTTTCACCGCTATCGAAAACGACGACTCCGACCACGACGGAACAAAAAACATCGATGAGATTAATGCATTGACATTCCCCGGCGACGATTCGAGCTTTCCTGTTCCCCAGGCATCGATCAAGGTTAAGAAGCCCAACGGCGGCGAAACATGGACAATCGGCACGAAGGTGCAGGTGACGTGGAACTCGACCGGCGACGTTGGACCCGATGTGTCCATCGAACTGTGGCAAAACGGACAAAAGGTCAAGACGCTCAAGGGATCGACCCCGAACGATGGAAAGCAGCGGGTTATGCTTAAAGAAACCTTGCCCACGGGCGCCGGCTTCTCGGTGCGAGTGAAGTCGGTTTCCAATCCGTCCATTTCAGACCATTGCGACGCGACTTTTGACATTGTTGCGCCGACACCGTAAGTCCGTCATTCCGGCAAATATTTGCCCGCCACACGCCGATTCTGCCGCCCCGGTGGTTGTCGTTTGGCCCGCAACTCCACAGACTGACCTTGGTAAGGGCTTGTGCTGGCCGCTACTTGCGCCTGCCGCGAACCAGGCAGCGCGCACGCGGGCGCTTGGCATTGCTCGTGCTTGGGCAATTGCGGATCGATCTGCCGGAGATACGAATGCCTCATGTCCGCACATGGTTGCTGGTTGCCCTTGCGCTGTGCTTGGCATCGTCTGCATTGGCAAAGAACCAGTATCTCTTTGCGGCGGGCCTCAACTATCCCGAGATAACGACCACGAGACTCTACGACTGCTCCCTGTGCCACGCCTCCGGCGACAACCGCAACCCATACGGGATGGCGTTCGAAGCAAGCGGCCACAATTTTCAGGCCATCGAAGACGACGATTCGGACAGCGACGGATTCTCCAACATCACCGAAATCGAGGCCATCACATTTCCCGGGAACCCGCTGAGTTTTCCATTCTTCTTCGGTTCGGTAAAGGTGTTAAAACCCAAGGGCGGCGAGACCTGGGTCCACGGGACAAAAGCGACCGTGACGTGGACCTCCACCGGCGACGTGGGAGACGAGGTCTCCATCGAACTGTGGCGTGACGGCGAGAAAGTCGCGACGTTGAAGAACGCGGTGATCAACGACGGCAAGCAAAAAGTGAAAGTCAAACCGTCGCTGCCGGCGGGCTCCGGCTATACGGTCAAGGTCCGATCCAAGCTCGATCTGTCAATTGTCGGCGAATGCGATTCCGAGTTCTCGATCGTCGCGCCCGGGTAGCCCAGGCTACGTTCCGCTCAATTCCTCGGCCTGACGTTCCCACTCCGCGTACATCTCGCCGAGGTCCTTCTTCAAACCCTCGTACTCTTCGCCCAATTGCCTCGTCTTCTCAAAGTCGGACGAATCGACGGACGCAAACTTGCCCTCAATCTGCGCAATCATTTCCTCCATCTCGGCGATATCGCGTTCGAGGCCTTCGAGTTGGTTGCGCCGCTTGCGCTGGACCTTTTGTTCCTCCTTCGATTTGGGCGCCTTCTTGTCGCGCCGAATCTTCAGCACATCCGCCGTAGACTTCGGCGCGGCCTCCATCGCCACGTCCGCCACCTTCCAGCGATAGTGCGTATAGTTGCCGAGGTGGACCGTCGCGCGCCCGCGCTCGATGATAATGAGCTTTTCCACGAGCTTGTCGATAAGCGTCCGGTCGTGCGAAACCATGACAATGCTGCCCGGGAACGACGACAGCGCGTCTTCGAGCGCTTCGCGCGACGCGATATCGAGATGGTTCGTCGGCTCGTCGAGCAGAATAAGGTTCGCCCCCGCGAGAATGAGTTTGGCCAGCGCCACGCGGCTGAGTTCCCCGCCGCTCAGCGATGCGATCGGCTTGAACACGTCTTCGCCGGTGAACAGAAAGCGTCCCATAAACGTGCGCACCTGCTCGGGGCGCATGTCCGGCCGGCTCCGGCTGATCTCGGTGAAGATGTCGCTGCCGGGATTGACCCCTTCATGATGCTGATCGTAGTACCCAAGCGAGACCTTATGCCCCAGCGACACCGACCCGCTCCCGCCGTTCAAACGCCCCGCGATATGGCGCAAGAGCGTCGTCTTTCCCGTGCCGTTTGGGCCTATGATTCCGATGCGCTCGCCCCGTTCCACCGTAAAGCTGAGGTCGTCGTAGAGTTGCAGGTCGCCATAGGCCATCGACAGCGACTTCGCCTCGAGCACCAATGCGCCGCTTCGCACGACCTCGCCGAGATTAAACTTCGCCGTTGCCTGGTCGGATACCGGCGCGTCGATTCGTTCGAGTTTATCGAGCCGCTTGATCCGGCTTTGCACCGCGGCGGCCTTGGTGGCTTTGTAGCGGAAGCGATCGATCCAGGCTTCCTCCTTGGCGATCTGTTCCTGCTGCCGCTCGAATGCCGCCTGCTGTTGTTCCTTTTCGACCGCCTTGTTCTTCGCGAACGTCTCGTAGTTCCCGCTGTGCGACCGCACCCCGCCGCGCTCGACCTCGATGATGCGGTTCGTCACCGCGGTCAGCATGCGCCGGTCGTGCGAAATGATTACGAAGGCGTGTTTACAGTCTTTCAGGAATTGTTCGAGCCACTCGCGCGCTTCGAGATCGAGATGGTTCTCCGGTTCGTCGAGCAGGAGCAGGTCCGCGTCCTGTAACAGGACCAGCGCAAGCATCAGGCGCGTGCGCTGGCCGCCGCTCAGTGCGCCAACGTGCAGGTTGAAGTCGTCCAGCGAAAAGCCAAGCCCGTGCAGCACTTTCTTCGCGTGCACGCGGAACTCGTAACCGCCGCGGCGCTGGAACTCTTCCTGCACGGCGCTGTATTCGCTCAACGCCGATTCGTCGCCCCCGCCCATGCGGTCCTCGAGTTCCGCCAGACGCCTCTCGAGATCGAGGAGGTCGGCAAACGAATGCATGACGACATCGAACAACGTGTCTGTCTTTCTCAAATCCGGCAGTTGCGCGAGGCATGCCACTCGCGCGCGCCGCATGCGCTCGATCGCGCCGGAGTCCGGCTCGAGGTCCCCCAGCATCAACTTGAACAAGGTGCTCTTGCCCGCGCCGTTGCGTCCAATCAGGCCCACCTTGTCCCCCTCTTCGATGCGAAGGTTTACACCCTGCACGATGGGACGTCCGGCAAACCGCTTCTCAACGTTGTCCAGTCGAATGTAACTCATAAGGGCCCTGTACGAAGCGCACAAATCAACAATAGGCGACGAAACGAAACGTAATAGTGTATCAAATTGAGAAGCGGATATCCGGCAGTGCTGACGTTATCGGCAGGGCAATCGCACTTAAATTGCCAATGATTTGGGGTTTTTGAGAATTCTCGTCGAATTTTAGGTGCGCATTTGTCGCATTATGGACACTATCTCCAGAAATAAAGGCCTTTTTGCGGGGAACTTTAATGCGATTGCCCTGGCGTTATCGGCGCTCCAACGATGACGGCTGCACAATTCGTGGCGGTAGGTTGGACAATGGAGGAGTTATGAGTAAGAACTTCTAACAATAATGACGTCTTTGCGTTTACCCCGAAGGGGTTTCGGCGTGGGCGGCCCCCGTTTTGTAGACCAAGTGAAATGTTAGGGAACCGGGGTTGGTTGATTGCATGTTAGCCGATTCCTGGTGCGTGTGCTACTGTAGGTT